>JAUVMS010000157.1 GCA_030600135.1 Hyphomicrobiales bacterium
GGAGTACCGCCGACAACCAGCCGATAGATGTCCTGGTCGGGATCGTTGACGAAATAGATCGTGTCTTCGGCCACGAAAAACTCACCGCCACCATATTCGTGAACGCGCGAGCGTGCCGAAAAGGGTGGGGGAAGAATATCCTCCGGCGGCCGATTGGCTCGGGCACGCATGAGGCTCGTACGGCCCTGTTCGCCCGGTCGACCTTCACTCCACCAGATCCAAGGGCCAACCCCTTGAAGCGAGCCAAATCGGCGCGACTGGCCCGCGACCATCTCGGTGGTGATGGGTGACGGCCAGCAGCCGTAAGGGCGGATCTCTTTGGTCATTGTCCGGCAAACTCACAATGGAAGTTGGTAGACTCCATGGGCTGCAATTGATCGGCTAGAAGCGATCCATGTGTTGCCGCTTGATCAGATAGTCGACCGATAGCACGCCAGCGCCGCGAGCCATGATCAATAGAAGAGCCACAGCCCAAAAACCGTGCTCCGTGTAGGAGTTCGGGTAGACCGACTCGATAACCGCCGTCATGCCTAGCAACACCGTCGCGGCAAATCGTGCACCCAAGCCAAGCCAGAGAAAAAATGGCATCGAGAGTTCGACGGCCGTCCCGAGATAGGCCGCGAGGTCCGGCATCGGCATCGAATAATCAACGTCGGACAGGCCGAGATACTTCAAAATGCGGATCTTATATTCGTTCTCGAACAGGAAGAAGGTGGCGGGCTTGATGGAAAGCCCGTCGATCTTGGTCAGCCCCGATCTAAAAAACACCAGCCCAACAAGTATTCGCGCCAGCAGGGTGATCAGGCACATGGGGATATGCTGATACAGTCTGACGAGCGCCGCAATGATGGACGTCATGTGCCTCTGTTGCCTCCATTTGCGAGCGGTTGCCCGCCGCTATCTCAAGCTTACTACCGCGATACTTGATAGCCCGCGAGGGCGCCAATTGCGAGTAGTTGCGCGAGCGTTTTGTCGAGGGCGAAGTCGGCGCTTTCCTCCAGTGCCGCCTGCGCCGCCGATGCGAGGTTAGCACCTTCGTTCAAGGCTGCAACGAAGCCGGCCTCGCCGCCTGAAATCTTGTATGTCTCCACCTCGAGTTGCGGGCGCACGATCAAGGCATCTTGTCCGCCTTCCGATAGGCTGACAGGCTTGACCTCGTCATCGGCCGTGTTGGTTTGCCAGATCGAGACGATAGGGAAGGGTGATCGCACGAGGGCGAGCGAGGGGTGGGGTTCAAAGACCAACCGCGCGCTTTGATCGGATGGGACCGTTGCCAGTTCGCCGGCCGTCAGTGGCGCGCAATCGGCGGCGTGATAGGCTTGATGTCGTGCCCACTCCAAGCGGGCGATGTCTGGGAGGTAGGGTACGTCTTGCGCGTGCTCGAACTCCGTAAGGAAGCTGGGAAACGCGTCCCCGTAGACCAGCAACATCGGCGAGCGTGGTGGCGACTCCTCTATAAACATCCGTGCCATGGCTCGGAAGAATTCTTCACCGACGAGCCTTTCGGCCACCGGAAAACGCGCGCTCAACACGTCGATGAGGCTGGAATACACATTGTTGCGATAGATGTTGAAGCGCTCGCGGGGTTTGGGCGAGGAATGGCTGGTGATGGCCTCGGGCACGTCGTGCTCGACGTTTACGATGGCATCGGCAAAGGCATCTTGCAGTTCAGTCAATCGCGGCATGATTGGTACGCCGCTTCTCGATGATTTGATCGGCCCGTTGCGCCTCGCGCACCAGGATCGCCCATTCGGGGATGTCGTTGTCCCATTCGATCAATGTCGGACGCGGGCCGGTGCGTTTGATCGTGCGCTCATAAAGTGCCCAAACACGATCTGCCACCCGGCGGTCGTGGGCGTCGATCAAAACAGGCGCGCCCGCCTCGTCGCGCGTCTCGGCAAAGCCCGCAAGATGGATTTCGCCAACGTGCTCGATGGGAAAGGTGTCAATGTAGGCTTCGGCATCGAACGCATGATTGGTGGCCGAGACATGGACATTGTTGACATCGAGCAAGAGCCCGCAGCCCGTTTGTGCGGCCAACTGACCCAAAAATTCGATCTCGCTCATGTCGTTGTTCTCGAAAGCCACGTACGTGGACGGGTTTTCGAGGAGCAATTGCCTGCCCACCGTCTCTTGCACTTCGCCGACGTGACCGGCGACGTGGGCGAATGTCTCTTCGGTGTAGGGCAAAGGCAGGAGATCGTTCAGGAACACGTCGTCGTGGGTCGACCAGGCGAGGTGTTCGGAAAAGAGAGCGGGCTGGTAACGCTCAACCAAGCCCTTCAAACGCTCAAGGTGATCACGATTGAGCGGTGCCGCGGCGCCAATCGACAAGCCTACACCATGCAAGGACAGCGGATAGCTCTCGCGAATGCGTGAAAGGTAGTGATGGGGCGGGCCGCCGGCACCCATATAATTTTCGGGATGGACCTCGAACCAGCCGACTTTTGCCGGAGATTCGAGGATATCGGCGTAATGATCAGGTTTGAGCCCGAGCCCAGTACGGGCTGGAATCGGGCCGTCAAACCAAGAAAGGCCCATGTCTTCGGCGAGACTCATGCCCCGGCGCGCCTTTGGTCAGGACTAACCTTGCGGGGGACGACCGTCGACAGGCTCAATCGAGCCCACACCATAAGGTGTCTCAACAGTCGTGCAGGTGCCCTTTTTGACTAACTTCCAGGCATGGCCGTCGTAGTTGACCGTCGAGGTGCCAGCGCAGGAATTATTGCCCTTGGCCGCACAATCATTTTGCCCAGCTTTGGAAATGCCATAGCACTTTTCGAAGTCACCTTCGTCGGCACTGGCAACAGTCGTGGCGGCAGCCATACCCAGGGCGGCTGCAAAGGCGCCGGCAACCGCAAGTGCTGAACCCTTCTTGAGCTTTTGGTCCATCGAGTTTCCCTTTTTTACCATGTCTAAGTTGGCCCCCTTGGGCATCACATCCGACTGGCAATCAATCGAAGAGCCAGCCCGTAGGGGACTCGCCAGCTATATATAAAACTTAGTTTGGTCACAGAATGTGTCATCACATGCATTTGACGTCAAATGACCAACTGATTGTTATCGCCAATAGATCATTGAATTGAACGAAAAGCTGGTTGAATTTCCAACGCCGCCTTGTGTCACTGCCGGAAATCTGGCAGGTTGCGCGAAATTTAGGTCAGCCAGGCTGTCCTTTGTGTCGTTTGGCTGGCCGTTTTTGCGCTGCTAGTATCGTCGCGGAAATTTGAGATGGTAAGCGTATGAGCCATCTCGCAGTCGAGGCAGCTGGGTGGCAATGGATCAAGTGGTCAGCTCGGCTAGAGAGAGGCTTGTCGGTCGATTGCGGGCAGCGGGGTGGTGAAGCGCCGGCAATGCGCTGGCCGCTCGCCAATGAGTGGGCCGACGTGGCGATGTTACCATTCCCGGCCGCTCGCTAATCGGGCCTGTTGACGATGTAAGGGATTGCGTCGCTGAAAGGTCGCCCGGGCGGGCGCTTTGGCGGGTGGAGGGCGGCACGCCGAATTGGCTCAAGAGGCAAGTGGAGCAAGCGAGATCGGGATGGCGAAGAGGTTGGATGCACGATTGGGTGCCCCGTTCGAGGGCACGAACAGAGGCTTGGCACAGGCACACGGGCTCTATTCGCCAGCTCACGAGCATGATGCCTGCGGCGTCGGCTTTGTTGCCAATTTGAAAGGCCGCAAGAGCCACTCGATTGTACAGGACGGCCTCAAGATATTGGAAAATTTGACCCATCGCGGTGCGGTTGGCGCTGATCCGCTGGCCGGCGACGGGGCGGGCATGCTGCTGCAAATTCCGCATGAATTCTTGGCGCAGGAGTGTGCCGGGCTCGGCTTCACGCTTCCGAGCGCAGGTTCATATGGTGTCGGCCAGATATTCATGCCGAGTGATGACGTCATTCGCCATCATTGCGTTGAGGTGATCGAAAGGGTGATCGCCGAAGAAGGCCAAGGGCTTCTCGGCTGGCGTGAGGTTCCCGTGGATAACTCATGCTTGTCGGAAAGCGTGATCGCGACCGAGCCGGTGCATCTGCAAGTCTTCATCGAGCGTGGGGCCGGATTCGAGGACGGTGATGCGTTCGAGCGGCAGCTCTACGTGCTTCGAAAGGTGGTCTCCAACACAATCTTTGAAGAGACACAGGGGCGCGACAACGGCTTTTACGTGGTTTCGCTGTCGAGCCGGACGGTGGTCTACAAGGGGATGTTCCTGGCCTACCAGCTAGGTGCTTACTACAATGATCTGCACGATCCTCGGTTGGAATCGGCTTTGGCGCTGGTCCATCAGCGCTTTTCGACCAACACGTTTCCGTCCTGGAAGCTCGCGCACCCCTATCGGATGATCGCGCACAACGGTGAGATCAACACTCTACGTGGCAACGTCAACTGGATGGCGGCGCGCCAGGCGAGTGTTTCGACACCGCTCTTCGGCGACGACATTACGAAGCTTTGGCCCATTTCATACGAGGGCCAATCGGATACCGCGTGCTTCGACAATGCGCTCGAGTTCCTGGCAATGGGCGGGTATTCGCTGATCCATGCGGCGGTGATGCTGATCCCGGAGGCGTGGGCGGGCAATCCGTTGATGGATGAGCAGCGGCGTGCGTTCTACGAGTACCACGCGGCACTGATGGAGCCCTGGGACGGGCCGGCCGCGGTCGCCTTCACCGATGGCCGCCAGATCGGTGCGACGCTTGATCGCAACGGTCTCAGACCAGCCCGCTACTACGTGACCAGCGATGATCGTGTGGTGATGGCATCAGAAGCGGGCGTGCTGCCGGTACCGGAAGAGACCATCGTCCAGAAGTGGCGTTTGCAGCCCGGCAAGATGTTGCTGATCGACCTCGAGGAAGGTCGGATCATTAGCGACGACGAGGTGAAGGCGACGCTTGCTGGTTCACATCCCTATCGAGCGTGGCTGGATCGCGCGCAAATCCTCGTACGTGAGTTGCCGGAGGTGCCGCGAACGGCGCCAAAGTCGAACATCAGCCTGCTCGATCGCCAGCAGGCCTTTGGCTATACCCAGGAGAGCCTCAAGTTCCTCATGGCGCCGATGGCCCAGGTGGGTCAAGAAGCTGTTGGATCGATGGGGACGGACACGCCGATTTCGGCGCTATCGAACCGGCCAAAGCCGCTGCACACCTACTTCAAGCAGAACTTTGCCCAGGTGACCAATCCACCGATCGACCCGATCCGCGAAGAGCTGGTGATGTCGCTGGTCTCGTTCATCGGGCCGCGGCCAAACATTTTGGATCTGGAGGGAACCTCTCGGCTGAAGAGGCTCGAGGTCGGGCAACCGATCCTATCGAACGGCAAGTTGGAACGTCTTCGCCAGATTGGTGATATCGCGGAAAATGCCTTTCGAACGCTCACCGTCGATTGCACGTACCTGGTCGATGAGGGTGTGGATGGTATGGCCGAAGCGCTCGAGCGGGTTTGCCGCGAGGCGGAAGACGCCACGACGGGCGACTACAACATTATTATACTGTCCGACCGTTTGGTTGGGCCCGACCGGATCGCAATACCGGCATTGCTGGCGACCTCGGCGGTCCATCATCACCTGATCCGCAAGGGTCTGAGGACGTCGGTCGGTCTGGTCGTGGAAAGCGGCGAACCGCATGAGGTGC
Organism: Hyphomicrobiales bacterium; assembly: GCA_030600135.1. GTDB lineage: Bacteria > Pseudomonadota > Alphaproteobacteria > Rhizobiales > JAUVMS01 > JAUVMS01. The sequence goes on from JAUVMS010000157.1 coordinate 5,624, forward strand.
ATCAGTTTTGCACGCTTGCGGGCTACGGTGCCGAGGCGATCAACCCCTATATGGCGTTCGAGACGATCGAGGCGCTGCTGCCGGAACTCGATGAGGCCCTAACCTTCGAGGAGGCCCAGAAGCGCTACATCAAGGCGATCGACAAAGGCATCCTCAAAGTGATGTCCAAGATGGGGATTTCGACCTACCAATCCTATTGTGGGGCCCAAATCTTCGATGCCGTAGGCCTCAAATCCGATTTCGTCGCGCGCTACTTCACTGGCACCCACACGCAGGTCGAAGGTGTCGGGCTGGCGGAAATCGCGGCGGAGACGGTGGAACGTCATCGCCAGGCCTTCGCTGACGTGCCCATCCTGCGCAGTATGCTCGATGTTGGTGGCGAATATGCCTACCGCATCCGTGGCGAGGCTCATATGTGGACACCGACGAGCGTTGCCGACTTGCAGCATGCGGTGCGAGGTGAATTGCCGGAGAGGTATCGCGCGTTTGCTCGCCAGGTTAACGAGCAGAGCGATCGACTGATGACGCTACGCGGGCTGTTCCGCATTCGCTCAGGCGAGGAAATGGGTCGGTCGCCGGTGCCGCTCGACAAGGTAGAACCGGCGAACGAGATCGTCAGGCGATTTGCCACGGGGGCAATGTCGTTCGGCTCGATAAGTCGCGAAGCACATACAACACTTGCGATCGCCATGAATCGTATCGGCGGCAAGTCGAACACCGGCGAAGGTGGCGAGGAGACGGACCGCTTTCGCACGATGGCCAATGGCGACAGCATGCGCTCGGCCATCAAACAGGTTGCATCGGGCCGCTTCGGAGTGACGACGGAGTACCTTGCCAATTCCGACATGATGCAGATCAAGATGGCGCAGGGTGCCAAGCCCGGCGAGGGAGGCCAATTGCCCGGTCACAAGGTCGATCCGACCATCGCAAAGGTGCGCCATTCGACGCCGGGCGTCGGCCTTATTTCTCCGCCCCCGCATCACGACATTTATTCCATCGAAGACCTGGCGCAGCTGATCTTCGATTTAAAGAATGTCAATCCAGCCTCTAAGGTGAGTGTCAAGCTGGTCTCCGAGGTCGGCGTCGGAACCGTGGCGGCAGGAGTCTCCAAGGCCAAGGCCGACCATGTCACCATTTCGGGCTTTGAGGGGGGGACCGGTGCGAGCCCACTGACCTCGATCAAGCATGCCGGCAGTCCGTGGGAGATTGGCCTTGCCGAAACCCATCAAACTCTGGTGCTCAATCAGCTCCGCGGTCGCATCGCCGTTCAGGTCGACGGTGGGCTCAGAACCGGTCGCGATGTTATCGTCGGGGCACTGCTCGGCGCCGACGAGTTCGGCTTTTCCACGGCGCCGCTCATTGCGAGCGGGTGCATCATGATGCGCAAGTGCCACCTCAACACATGTCCGGTCGGCGTGGCGACACAGGATCCAGTGTTGCGCGCCAAATTCCGCGGCAAGCCGGAACATGTCATCAACTATTTCTTCTTCGTCGCAGAAGAAGTGCGCGAACTCATGGCGTCGATGGGCTTTCGCAAGTTCGACGATTTGATCGGTCAAACCGATTTCCTCGACAAGGAAAGGGCGATCGATCATTGGAAGGCGCAAGGGCTCGATTTCACAAAGCTGTTTCACAAGCCTGAAATGGGCGAAGGCGTGGCGATCCACAACTCGGAGCGCCAGGACCATCAGCTCGAGAAGGTGCTCGACAATAAACTGATCGAATTGGCCCGTCCGGCGCTCGAGGAGCAAAAACCCATTAAGCTTGAGCTGCCGGTTCAGAATACCGATCGCACGCTCGGTGCGATGTTGTCGGGCGAGATTGGCAAACGCTACGGACATGAGGGGCTGGCGGAAGACACAATATGGGTCACTCTGCGTGGA
>JAUVMS010000129.1 GCA_030600135.1 Hyphomicrobiales bacterium
ACACCTGCCCGGCAATCATCCCTTCGGAGATCGATGGATCTCCTTCAAGCTCTGGGTAGGGTTCGTACCAATGAACCATACGCGCGGCTTGCCGCACGCACGCAGCAAACCTCTCATCACTCAGGCTAATGGCCTCGAGCAATCCGTCGAGATGTGCCAAAGTCGAATGCTCGCCGACACCTCCAGGTTCCGCCATCCCCTGGTCAGCACGACAGCTTCCGAGCGCATCTGCAAATGGCCGCAACGCGGTGTCGCGGCCCGCTCTCGTCGCCAAAACATTTGCAAATGTCTCGACGAATGCAAGCGCCGCCCCTTGCCGATCGCCTGGCACGGCTACATCCCTTCCTTGCCACGTGAAATCGCCGCCACGCCTGTGCGCGCAACTTCGACGAGCCCCAAAGGTTGCATGAGCACGAGAAATTGCTCGATTTTCGAGATGCGCCCGGTGAGCTCGAATACGAAATGCTCGGTCGAGGCATCGACGACATGGGCCCGAAATGCTTCCGCAATCCGCAAAGCTTCGACCCGGCGATCCCCCTTGCCGACAACCTTGGCCAGCGCCAACTCGCGCTCGAGCGGTTTTTCATGACCGGCCTCCTGGGCAACGATCGTCAGGTCGTCGACGACGTGCACCGGTACCAAACGCTCGAGTTGATGCTTGATTTGATCGATCACCATGGGCGTACCCTTGGTGACCATCGTAATCCGCGAGAGATGGGCTTCGTGGCTCACTTCAGAAACGGTCAGGGAATCGATGTTGTAGCCGCGCCCCGAAAACAGTCCGATTACGCGGGCGAGCACACCCGGCTCGTTGTCGACCAGAACGGAAAGGGTGTGGCTCTCTGTCTTTTCGTGCAGGACCTGAGCCGGGTAATGCGTCGATGGTGATTTATTAGGCATTGGTTCGAAAACTTCTCAATCTTTGCATTGGTCTCGCCGGTCTCATTTCGATGTTGGCCACACGTTCGCTCTTGGCCAGGCGTAGGCTAAACCATTGGGACCAACCCGAGTGTGCACCGACGTGGCGCCAGTGGCGAGGCAAACTTCACCTTCGGCTATCTGCCGCCGACTTTGAGCCCGTCTCGCACGGCGACAAAGTCGGGAAGTGCGCTCTCCCATTGGTCCGGTTTGGAGATACCGACAACGCGCACATAGTTTTGCTCGGCAAAACGCACCCATTGCACCACCTTGATATTCTCCGAGCTGCTTGGATCGGCAGCTTCGGCAACGATCTCATATCCGCTTGCGTCGCCAATGTTTATCGGTGTCTCTTCGGTGATCTTGACCTTGTTGACACCGTGCATGCTGTCGAACAGGATCTTGGCAAACGCCTTTTTCGTCACCCCCTCCGGCACTGGTCGAAGGGAGCTGGCGATTATCATCATGGGCTGCTCTTTGATCTTTGCTGGATCGTTCGCCCCTTTCGTGAGCAGGAGGCTGGAACCTCCAATCACACGAACAATCTGGAATGGTTCGAGCACATCGAGGTGAAACGGAAGTTCAGCCAGTTGCGCCTCAATGCTCGGCGGTTCGCCGATCCGTATTGAGGAAATCGTCCTGTTCACGACTGTCTCTTCGGGGGCAGATCCTTCGGGCGCTTGAATGGCAACGACGGCTGTTATTGCTTTGTTGGAGAGATAGACGATCCACTTCTTGAAAACTTGGCCCTGCACGGTCTGCTTTGCCAGGAACACCATGCCCTTGACGCCATCTCCTTCCAGCATTCGCTGCGCCTCGATTTGGACGCCCCTCTCGCCAAACCGCTTTTTTGCGACCTTGGGATCTCCAAATTGCTTGGCCATCTCGGCGTAGACCTGCGGCGGCAGTTCGGTAATGAGTATCGATCCGCCGGTCGCATTATTCTTGAAGCCGGCAAACCGCGATGCAGGCTCATATCCCGCCGGTGGATCGAGCGAGACCCGCGACCCCTTGACCTGAGCCATCTTCGCGAGCGCGCTCCCGGCCACCAACCAACCGAGTGCGACTACAAAGCATAAACACAGCATGCGGATAAATTTGAAGAAACTCATTACCAACCTACCTAGATCAAATTTGTTAGAGCCAAAGAGGCGTGCCGGGCCAATTGCTACACCAACACTTTGCCCTTTTCGCCGACTGCACTGTCGAGTTCGTCGTCGACATCGTCGCCAAGGAGCATTTTGTTATGTGCCTCGCCTGACGGGATCATGGGATAGCAATTGGCGAGGCTCGCCACACGGCAGTCAAACAGGACGGGGCGATCGACTTTCACCATCTCCATGATGGCATCGTCGAGTTCGGCGGGTTTTTCCGCCCGCAATCCAACACAGCCATATGCTTCCGCGAGCTTCACGAAATCGGGCAGGCTCTCCATGTAGCTATGCGATAGCCGATTGCCGTGGAGCAATTGCTGCCACTGCCGCACCATGCCCATGTACTGATTGTTGAGGATAAAAATCTTGATCGGCAAGTTGTGCTGCACCGCCGTCGACATCTCCTGCATGGTCATCAGGACAGAGGCATCGCCGGCAATGTCTATGACCAGGCTATCCGGGTGGGCCACCTGCACGCCAACTGCCGCCGGCAGGCCATAGCCCATGGTGCCGAGACCGCCAGAGGTCATCCACCGGTTGGGCTCATCGAAATGATAGAACTGGGCTGCCCACATTTGGTGCTGGCCAACCTCGGTGGTGATGTAGGTGTCGCGTTCCCTCGTCAGTTCGTAGATCCGCTGGATCGCATACTGCGGCATGATGATGTCGACATTCGCCTTGTACTTGAGGCAGTCCTTGGCCCGCCACGTGTCAATTTGCTTCCACCAAGCAGCTTGCGCCTTCTTGTCGATGTCGGGCGCGAGATTGCGCCAAACACGGATCATATCCTCCAGCACATATGCGACGTCGCCTATGATCGGCAGGTCGACGGCGACGTTCTTGTTGATTGACGAAGGATCGATATCGATGTGGATTTTCGTCGAGTCTGGCGAGAACGCATCAATGCGCCCGGTAATGCGGTCGTCAAATCGAGCGCCGATGCAGACCATGACGTCACAGTCGTGCATTGCCAAATTTGCCTGGTAGGTTCCATGCATACCGAGCATGCCGAGCCATTGCTCGTGCGAAGCGGGAAACGCACCGAGCCCCATCAAAGTCGACGTAACCGGGACGCCAGCCATTCCCGCCAGCTCACGCAACAGTTTGGTCGCGGTGTCGCCAGAGTTGATCACACCACCACCAGTGTAGAACAACGGCCGCTTCGCCGCCGCGAGTAGCTCGACGGCCTGGCGAATGGCGTTTTGGTCGCCCTTCATTTGCGGTCGATAAGTCTTATGGGCAATATTGGATGGGCCCACATACGTGCCGCTGGCAAACTGAATGTCTTTCGGGACGTCAACCACCACCGGTCCTGGCCGCCCACTCTTGGCGACGTAAAATGCCTCGTGCATGACCCGCGCCAGATCGTCGATGTTCTTGACCAGCCAATTGTGCTTGGTGCAAGGCCGGGTGATGCCGACCGTGTCACATTCCTGAAACGCGTCGTTGCCGATCAAATGTGTCGGCACCTGGCCCGTGATGCACACCACCGGAATGGAATCCATCAAGGCATCGGTCAGTCCCGTCACGGCATTGGTCGCACCTGGTCCGGACGTCACGAGCACGACGCCGACGTCGCCGGTCGAGCGTGCATAGCCCTCCGCGGCGTGTACGGCGCCCTGCTCGTGACGCACGAGCACGTGTTCGACTTTGTCCTGCTGAACGAGTTCGTCGTAGATTGGCAGAACCGCACCTCCCGGATAGCCAAAGATGTGCTTAACGCCCTGGTCCGCCAGCGCCTTGATGACCATTTCAGCGCCGGTCATGATTTTTGCCATGGATCGCACTCCATACCTTGCGTTCCCGACCACAAGAGGTCGACCAATTTTGCTGCAACTGCGTCATGGAAGAATGCCCATACAAAAGGCCACGGCACAAGCGCCGTGGCCCCTCGCCAAGCTCGCGCACCCTATAGGCGCTCACTTCCGCGGTCAACCGCTAATCATCAATGAATGGAATGTTTTGAGCTGAAAAACATGGCATTTATTGTTGAAAATGCCAGTTCCACGCAATCATATTACGTCGCAGCCACGTGAGCTGCCGTTTTGCGTAACGTCGCGTCTCGGTCTTGGCCTGCGCGAGTGCAGCATCACGAGTGAGCCTGCCGTCAACCAGTGCAAGTAGCTGGCGAACGCCCAGCGCGCGCATAATGGGACGGTCGGGCGCAAGCTCCAAGGCGGCGAGCGCCTGCACCTCTTCAAGCCCTCCGGCCTCCATCATTTCATCAAAGCGGCGGTTGCAGCGGTCATAAAGAACCTCGCGCTCAGGTGCGACGACAACAGCCTCAACGTCCTCCAAGCGCAATAACGGCGCACCTGGCTCGTCCTGCCATTCCGCCAGCGACTTGCCCGTGGCGTCCATGACCTCCAACGCGCGCACCAGGCGCTGCCGATCGCTCGGCGCCAGGCGATCGGCCATCACCGGATCGCGCTCGCGCAGCAATTCGTAGAGCGCATTGGCCGCAAGCTCGTCACCAAGACCACGCCAATGGCCCCGGATCTCCACAGGGATGTCCGGGATTGGCGAGAGCCCTTCGAGCAAGGCCTTGAAGTAGAGCCCGGTACCCCCGACGATCACCGCCAGGCGCCCCGCCGCCTCCGCATCGCCAAGTATGGCGGTCACGTCCTCCAACCACCGTCCAACGGAATAATCATCCATCCCCGATACATGGCCGTAGAGCCTGTGGGGCAGCGCCGCTTCATCGGCCACGCTCGGCCGCGCGGTCAAAATGCGCAGCTCGCGATAGACTTGCATGGAGTCGGCATTGATGATCACGCCGTCGCGCGCCCGAGCCAAGTCCATGGCAAGCTGCGACTTGCCGCTCGCAGTGGGGCCTGCGATAAGAATCGCTCGCGGTCTGTTCATGCTCTACTCGTACAGCCGAAGGTGGTCGGCAATCAATTCGCGACTTCGAAGGTTTCATTCATGCCTGCGCTCGCACGACGAAACTGGGTTCCCGCAATCACCGAGGATTTCATCCAAACGGTCGCCCAATCGACCGCAGGCATAGACACCGACCGGGTCGAGGCTGAGATCAATCGCTGGGTCGAGGCCAACCGCAACATCCACGAGCGCGAATGCATCAACCTCAATCCCGCCACCAATGTCATGAACCCGAAGGCCGAGGCCATGCTCGCCAGCGGTCTGGGCTCACGTCCGTCGCTGGGCTATCCCGGCGACAAGTACGAGATGGGGCTCGAGGCGATCGAGCAGATCGAGATCATCGCGGCTGAACTGGCGGCGGAGGTATTCGGCGCCAAGTTTGCCGAGATCCGCGTCGCCTCGGGCGCCATGGCCAACCTCTACGCATTCATGGCGACGGCAAAGCCTGGGGAGCCGATCATCGCCCAATCCGATGCCATCGGTGGTCACGTGACCCATCATCTGGCAGGCGCAGCCGGTCTCTATGGCCTCGAGATCCACGACGGCCCGGTCGACCCCGCCCGCTATACCGCCGACCTCGACAAACTGCGCGACTTGGCCCTCAGCATCCGCCCCAAGCTCATCACCATCGGTGGCAGCCTCAACCTATTTCCCCACCCAATCGCCGATGTGCGCGCCATTGCCGACGAGGTCGGAGCCTACGTGCTCTTCGATGCCGCCCACATGTCTGGCATGATAGCCGGTAAGGCTTGGCAACAGCCGCTCGCCGAAGGTGCTCACCTGATGACCATGAGCACCTATAAGAGCCTGGGCGGACCGCCCTCGGGCCTGCTCGTCACCAACGACGCCGAGCTGGCGGAGCGCGTCGACAAAATTGCATTTCCCGGCCTCACCGCAAATTTCGATGCGGCCAAATCTGCAGCGCTCGCCATTTCCCTGCTCGACTGGAAAGTTCATGGTGAGGCCTACGCGAGCACCATGGCGCAAACCGCAAAGGCTCTTGCCGAGGCGCTGGCCGAGCGCCAACTGCCCGTCTACGCCGCCGACCGCGGCTACACCACCTCACATCAGTTCGCCATCGAGGCGGCCCGCTGGGGCGGGGGCCAAACGGTCGCCAAGCTCCTTCGCCGCGCCAACTTATTGACCTGCGGAATTGGTCTCCCAATCGCATCAGTGGAGGGGGACTTAAATGGCCTGCGGTTTGGAACACCCGAAATCGTGCGCTGGGGCATGAAACCGGAACACATGGCCGAACTGGCCGACTTGATCGCAAGCGTCCTCGTGCGTGGCATGTTGTCCGAAGAGGCCGCCGGTACCGTCACCGACTTTCGCAGCCGCTTTAGCGACCTCCATTTTGTTCGCACGTCTAACAAAACTCAGTTATGACGCGCCACCAAATCGTCGTGGTTGCCGGCCCCGAGGTCGAACTGACGGCCAAAACGATCGCTGCGCTGCGAAAACAGCTCGCAAACATCGAGCATGGCGAGCCCCGTTGGCTCGCGAAGGGCGAAGCATGCGACATCGCGGTCGAGCTGACAGGCCCCGAAGAAGTCGCCGACGTCACCGAGAGACTTCGGCGCGCGTGTGCCCCTCACGCAATCGATATCGCCATCGTTCCCGAAATGCATCGTCGCAAGCGACTTCTCATCGCCGATATGGAATCAACGATTATTCGCCAGGAATGCCTTGATGAGCTGGCTGAATTTGTCGGTCTGCGCGACCAAGTCTCCGACATCACGGCGTGCGCCATGCGTGGCGAGCTTGATTTCGAAGCCGCCATCAAGGCCCGCGTCGGCCTCCTCAAGGGCCTGAGCGAAGACATTCTCGAACAGGTCATGCAGGACCGTGTCGAACTCATGGGTGGTGCTCGAACATTGGTGCAGACCATGCGCACCAACAATGCATTCTGCGTCTTGGTTTCCGGCGGGTTCACTTACTTCTCATCCCGCGTCTCTCACATCGTCGGCTTTCACGAACACCGAGCAAACCAGCTGAAAATTGAAAACCGTGCACTGACCGGCGAAGTTCAAGAGCCCATTCTGGGCCGCGAGGCCAAGCTCACAGCACTGGATTATTATTGCTCCGTATACGGATTGAAATACGAAGCGGCGCTCGCCGTCGGAGATGGCGCCAACGATTTGACGATGATCAAGGCTGCCGGGCTTGGCGTCGCCTATCATGCAAAACCGGTTGTCGCCGCCGAGGCAGACGTCCAAATCAGCCACACTGATCTAACGGCGCTTCTATACCTACAAGGCTACAACAAAGAGGAGTTTGTATTTTAGGCCAACCAAATCTCAATGAAACACGTGTAAAGTACTGACTCCGGGCGATTTATGCGGTGAACACATGAGCGATCGAAGATTGGCGGCGATCTTGTCAGCAGACGTCGTCGGCTACAGCTCGCTCATGGAGCACCACGAGGCGGCTACACTCGCTGCGCTGAAGCGCCGTCGCAACGAAATCATCAACCCGCGACTGGAAACTGCTGGCGGTCGCGTCGTCAAACTCATGGGTGACGGCGAACTCATCGAATTCCCCAGCATCGTCGAAGCGGTCGAGTTTGCCGCCGACGTCCAGACCACCCTCGCCGCGCTCGAACTCGAAGATGGCGAACCCCCCATCGCGTTTCGCATCGGGGTCCACCTCGGCGACATCATGATCGAGGACGACGACATCTATGGCGACGGCGTCAACATCGCATCACGGATCGAAGCGCTGGCCGATCCCGGCGGCGTTTGCATTTCCCGTCAAGCCTACGATCAGGTTGAAACCAAGCTCGACCTTGCCTTCGAGAGCATAGGCGAGCAGCGTCTCAAGAACTTGGCCCGACCAATCGAGGTTTTTCGCGTCGTCTTGAACGGCGAGGTCGGCGCACGGCGGGTGCCGCGTTTCATGCCGAAGCGCGCCGCGACCACGAGCCGGCAACCGCTGTTGCTCGGCGCCATGTTGGCAGCTGCAATCCTGGTTCTGGTTGGTCTTGGTGCGGCACTCTATTCGCTTGTCGGCGACGGGTCAGACCAACCGACGGTCATGGCGCAAACCGATGCCAGACCGTCGCTCGCCGTTTTGCCCCTGCTCAACCTCAGCAACGACCCGGATCAGGAGTATTTTGCCGACGGCATCACGGATGACCTCATCACCGATCTCTCGCAAGTATCGGGCCTACTGGTTATGGCCCGGCACTCGACCTTCGCCTACAAGGGCCAGGCACGTGACGTTCGCGAAATCGCACGCGAACTCAATGTCGCCCATGTGCTGGAAGGAAGCATCAGGAAGATCGGTGATAGCTTTCGCATCAACGTAAAGCTCATCGATGCAAAGTCGGGTTCCAACAAATAGGCCGCCAGGTACGATCGGC
>JAUVMS010000409.1 GCA_030600135.1 Hyphomicrobiales bacterium
ATGCGGTCTTGTTTCGCCACAGAACTGGCATTTTTTGACCATGAGCGACATGAGCTGAAGCCTAGCGCGATTCGATGCGCCTGCAACTCAATCGGTGACTTCATCCCCACTCAGCTGGACTCCGAGCACCTTCTTGCTTCCTTTTTTTGGCTCCCGGCTGTTCCTCGCTGCGCGCGGGCCTGCGCGGGCGCGCGGCTAAGCCGCGGCGGCCGGTCGGCCGTGCGTCGCTGCGCTCGGAACCAGAGCGAGACGGCGGAGGGTTCGCGGACAGGCCAAACGGCACCGAATTGGCGGACGAACGTAGTGACGACTAGCGACCAAGTGGGAGCGCAGCCTGCGTGGCGTTTGAACGCAAACGTAAGAATCTGCCGACCGCCCGATAGCAGTCCGGCGGCGCCGCGCAAGCGGCACCTAGAAAATTGGCGCCAGGGGCCAAAGGCCCCATCGACCGCCGATCACCTCAACCAACCCGAGGCATCACGCCCAAAGAATCAAACAAACTAGACGAGACGTCTCGTCTTGTTTATTATGCGAACGATGAGAATTGATCCCAAGATTGCCACGCCCTCACCAGCTACAACGGCGGTCCGCCGCTCGGCGCTCAAGCACCAGCGAATTCTCGAGGTCGCCGGCGACCTCGCTCTCGAGCTTGGTTTCGCCAATGTGACCATCGAACAGATTGCCCGCCGGGCTAGCGTCGGCAAGCAGACGGTCTATCGCTGGTGGCCGAACAAGGCGGCGCTCTATGTCGAAGTCTACAGCACCCTCGTTCCCGAAACCGTGCTGAGGCCGCAAATCGACGATGTCCGAACCGGACTAACACGCCTGTTGGAAGAGCTTTTCCTGCGCCTTCGGAAAACCGCGGCGGGCCCGATCCTCGCCGGCCTCATTGCCGAGGCTCAAGGCAGCGATGAAATGGCCGAAGCGCTGCGCAAAGGCCTCATCGTTGGTCGCCGCCGGATCCTCGAAGAGCCGCTGCGCCGCGCCGCCGATCTGGGGGACCTTCGTTCGGGGCTTACCCCTGGCTTTGCCGCCGAGATTGCGGTGGGTCTCGTCTGGCAGCGAGTGTTGACCGACCGAACACGTTTGAACAAAGCCTTCGCGACCGAGATCGTGGCATTGATCATGAGGCCGTCATGATGAGCCAGGCGCATAAGACCAGGACCGGCGCGTCCGCAATTGCCATCGCCGCCGCACTGCGACCCGGCGACTTCGGCACCATTGTTCATAAGCACGGCACACTTTACGCAGCCGAGTATGGCCTCGACGGCACGTTCGAAGCCTATGTCGCTGAACCATTGGCGGCTTTTGTGAAAGCCACCCCCAACGCCGGGTGCATCTGGTTCGCCCACCATGACGGCGAATTTGCCGGCTCAATCGCCATCGTGCGCCACGAGCAGGGACAAGGCCAGTTGAGGTGGTTTCTCGTCGATCCGGCATTTCGTGGGGTCGGGCTTGGCAGCCGGCTGATCGCCGAAGCGATGGCCTACTGTGAGCGCCAGAGGCTCGCCGATGTGCACTTGTGGACATTCGAGGGGTTGGACGCCGCAGGCGCTCTCTATGAACGGCAGGGCTTTCATGTCACCAAACGCAAGCAAGAGCACGCATGGGGCCGTCAACTGACCCTGGTGCATATGGCTATGAAACGCTCGGTCTGAGCGATATCAGGCGCTTGCAGGCTCGCCCGCCTCGCCCGGAGCTTCGTGCTCAACAGCGGCTAGAGACTTGGCGATCTCGCGCTTCAGCCGGCGCGCCCGATCGGACAGCTGGTCGTCCTTGGCTTTGGCGAGGAAGGCATCGAGGCCGCCGCGATGTTCTACGGTTCTGAGCGCATTTGCACTGATCCGTAGCCGCACCTTGCGCCCCAGCGTGTCACTCAACAGCGAAACATCGCAAAGATTTGGCAGGAATCGCCGCCGCGACCTGTTGTTGGCATGACTGACGTTGTTGCCGGTCAACACAGCTTTGCCTGTTAGTTCACAACGCCGGGCCATGGCTCGCGCTCCTCGAAAGTGGCGGCTTTCACCTACACCGCAATCTTTGACGAATTGGGGGTTACAAAACAATAGGCCCGCAGCGCCATACTGCGGGCTGGATTTCTATATCTGCTCGACCGTCGCAACGTCAAGCATCATGACACGGATGGGCCGACAGTGGTCTGATCACGCCTTGGATATTTCGAGCGAGTCCGTCGCAACGTCATTGTCCGGCAAACGCGATGACGTACTCAGCCTTTTTCTTCATCGTCCGCCAAGGCTTTGACAAGATCGACGACACTTCGTCTCACTCTGGCCTCGCGGATCCGCGTGAAAGCCCGATTGAGTTCGAGCCCTTCGCGTGTGTTGAGGAAATCGAGAATAAAGCCCTCGCTTTGTGGCTCTGCGAACCCCGTCTCGCCCTCAGGCGATGGTCCGAAGCTGAGCTCTTCATAGAAAAACTGCACAGGCACTTTCAAAACATACGCAAGTTGAAACAAACGACTGGCACCAACACGGTTGACGCCCTTTTCATACTTTTGGATTTGTTGGAAAGTTAATCCCATGTACTCGCCAAGTTTCTCCTGGCTCATGCCGAGGATCATGCGGCGTAAACGGACGCGGCTACCAACATGAATGTCGATAGGATTTGGTTTTTTCGTCGAAAAAACTACGCGGCCCTCGCCACCGTTGTTTGCACTATCTTCCTGCACTTCCGGATTGCCCTCAGTATGCAAAACCTTGTCATAAGTTAGTCAAACTTATCTAGGTTCTGCCGTTCCCGCTCGTCAAGCACGTGGCAGAGGCCTCGTGCGAGAATAAGACGTGCATAGCATGACATAACTCGCGACTCCCAAACAGAGGCATATGATGAATATAGAATCTGCGAATCGCTTAAATACAGTTGGCGCAATAGACAGCGGCAGACGCGAATCAATGGATCCCTTGATGTTCAAATCGAGCTTACTCAGCACTCGGCCATAAGAGTCGATTACAGCCGAGATGCCGTTGTTGGCGACACGTATCAGCGGGAGGCCTTCTTCGACGCTGCGAACACGTGCTTGGTGGAAATGTTGTAACGGTCCCGAAGTGCTTCCAAACCAAGCGTCATTTGTTACATTGAGCATCCAGGAGGTGTTCCCTCTCCGGGGCGTTACATCGTCCGAGAAGATCGCTTCGTAGCAAATCAGTGGACTGGCTGGCGGTGCTCCTGGGAGACTAAGTCGACGTGGTCCGTCGCCGGAATCAAAGCCTCCCGCCATCCGAGTCAACTGTTCGAGCCCGACCCATTCCATCAAGTCTTGGAAAATCAGATATTCCCCAAAAGGAACTAAATGAATCTTGTCGTAGACACTAATGAGGCTGCCGTTGTGATCGATGGCCATGAGGCTGTTGAAAACGCGGCGCCGACTAGAATTGTTCGAGGGGGGATCAATCATTCTAATCCCGCCAACGGCCAAGACTGCCGGTTCCGGCAACAGTTTGGCGATCGCTTCCAAGGCGGCGTTGGTCCGCAAGAGTAGAAACGGCAGCGACGATTCCGGCCAGATAACGTGCGTGACATCGCCCAGATCGTCAACGCGGCCCGCCCCGTCTAGTCGGCTCTGTTCGAGCAATCGCGCGAATATCCAACGCTGATTTTCGGGCTTCCACTTCTCACGTTGCGGTACATTCGGTTGCACGAGCCGCAGCTTGACGTCGTCAACCCAATCGGTCTTGCCTTCAAGCCGCGACGTGCCCCAAAACATCGCCCCGCCGAGCAAAACCACCAT
>JAUVMS010000320.1 GCA_030600135.1 Hyphomicrobiales bacterium
ATGGTCGGCACGCATTGCCTCTCAGGTCGGACAGGATGTGGATCTCCAGCTGACGAAGGGGAATATTCTCGTGTTGGCGCACCGTTTGGTCGGTGCGGTCATCAACCGATGTCGGCCGCCGACCAGCCACGACATCATTGTTCCGACCGGTACGGTCAGCCTTTTCGGAACAACCTCGCGTGTCGTCTATGATCCGGACACGACCTTAGTATCGCCGGATGAAATCCAAGAATTGCTGGACTGTGGCGAGCCTCTCATTCCGCACATTCGAGAATTTCGATCCCTTCGAGCTTGGGCCGGTGTGCGGCCTTTGGTCAAACCTGCGCATTGGCCTGAGCACGATCCTCTGCCCCGCCGTCACAAAGTCATCGATCATGGCGAGATGGGTCTCAACGGCTTCTTCACTGTTTGTGGAGGATCGCTCACCACCCACAGATCCATGGCCGAGGATATCGGTGATCATCTGTGTCGAAGTTTTGGAATAAATACCCCTTGCAGTTCCGCGACGACGCCGATCCTGGGAAGTCGGTCACGTGTGCCATGGAAACCTGCCGCCCGTTACGAGCAAAGCGAGCGGAATGTACCGCACGAAAAATCGATTTGTGAGTGTGAGCAAGTCACAGCGGCACTCATTGATGGCCTCCTTGCGGATGACAATATTGAAAGTCTCCATGATCTGAGGCGACGTCTCAGGCTGGGTTTTGGGCCCTGTCAGGGAACTTTTTGTGCAAACCGGGCAGCGAGCCTCTTTGCCGAACGGCGACCCGAACGCGCGGCACTCGATGAGCTAGAGCGGTTCTGGGCCGAGCGCCTCAAGGGGATGGTTCGGACCGCTTGGCACGAACAGGCGCGGCAAGTTCTTTTGAGCGATCAGGTCAATCGCGGCATCCTCGGATTGCGCCTTGCCAGAGACCGTTTGCCGCTCGAGGAACGGCGATGAAATCCGATGTGATTGTCATCGGATCCGAACTGGACGGCCTTGTCGCCGCGCTTCGTCTCGCTGAACAAGGTTGCAGCGTCCGTTTGATGGCCTCGGGCGCGGGCTCGCTTCACTATGCACCTGGTGGCGTCCACCTACTTGGCTTTGCGCCTGAGGCGGACGAGCAGATAGGTGCCGATCCCTTCGCGATGATCGATGCGCTGCATGAACGCCACCCCTATCGGGTCATCGGCCAACGTCGAATTCGAGCAGCTTTGGATTGGTTTCTGGCGGGGCGTGCCAGTCAGGCAGTAGGCTACCGAACCAACGGAGGCAATTCGCCTGCCATGACATCGGCAGGATTAGAGATCCCGGTCTATGCCTGGTCGGCGCGGCAAGCCCGTTATGAAGATTTTGCGGGCGGTGCAGTGACCGTGGTCGCGTTTGACGGTTATCAGGATTTGCCCACGGGCCTCCTGGTGGCATCGCTGAACCGGCAGGGCATTGATTGCAAAGTCATCAAAATCCCTCCGCCAAAACAGATGTCCCACAGCGTCGGTCTGGCGCGAGCCTTTGACGAGATGGCATCGCCGGAAAGCTATTTTGCCAACTGCATCCCGGAGTTGGCCGATCAAACGACAGCCGCGATCTTTCCAGCGGTGCTCGGTATTCGGCGACATGGGCAGGTCGTGGAGGCGGCGCAAGACGCGCTTGGCGTTCAATGCTTCGAAGTCCCAACGCTGCCGCCGTGCATGCCGGGAATGCGGCTCTATAGCGAAATGCTGGACGAGCTTAAGCAATGCGGTGTCGCAATTCATATGGGGGCGAAAGTATCGGGGTTTGAACCACGCGGAGCACGGATCGAAGCAATCGTGGATGCCGGTGGCAGAAACTATGGTGCAGATGTTTTTATCACTGCGACCGGTGGAGTGTTGATGGGTGGGCTTGAGGTTCAATCCGATGGATCCGTTCGTGAGCCGGTGTTTGGTTTGGGAGTTCATCAAACGCGACCATTGGAAAGAGGCAGAGCCGACCAGGCACTCGACGCCCTTCACGAGACAGGCGTGGAAACCGATGAGCGACTGAGCCCCTTGGCTGACGGCGAACTTCATTGCGAGAACCTGTTCGTCACGGGCATGACGTTGGCGCATTGGCAGCCGACGCGCGAAGCTTCAGCAGAGGGTGTCGCCATCGCGACCGGTTGGACCGCCGCCGAAGAAGCGCGCGCATTGCTGGGGAGGTAGAGCATGGAAAGTGGTGTCATTGTCGGGATCGATCACGGAGGAACAACCACGACGGCGTTGGTCTTCGACCCCGAGAGCGGTCAAAAACGCTCTTCTGTGTCCGTGTCCATGCCCAAGCAGACTCCGGCGGTTGGCTGGGTCGAGCATGCACCAGAAGATTTTCTGAATTCGGGAAACGAGGCCGCCAACAAGGCGCTGGCGGACGCTGATCTCAAATGGAACGATGTCTCCGCCATCGGTGTCGCCAACCAGGGCGAGACCAGCATGGCCTGGTCGGCGAGATCGGGAGAGCCGCTCGGTCCGGCCATTTCCTGGGAAGATAGACGCACGGCCGATATCTGCGCAGAACTTGCCAACAAGGGTGTCGATGCCCTTATTCGAGAGCGTACCGGCATCCATCTAGACCCTTATTTCTCCGCTTCCAAATTCAAATGGCTGTTGATGAACGATCTCGACGTCAGGGCCGCATTGTTAGATGGCGGTGTCAGGTTTGGGGGCACGGACGCTTATGTCATACATCGTCTAACCGGGGGCGCTGTCCATGCCACGGATGCGGCGACGGCATCGAGGATGGCGCTCTTTAATCTCCGCGGCGTTCATTGGGATACGGATCTGCTGCAGGCCTTTGACATCGAGCTCAACATGATGCCTGAAATCCGTCCCACTTGCGGCGACTTCGGCGTTGTTCGCCACCCCGATGTCGATAGTCATTCCGTCCGCATTACCGCCGATGCCGTGGACGCCCACGCGGGCAACGACGGTCAAAGCGACGTACGGCACCGGGGCATTTATCGAGGTCAACACGGGCAAGGAACCGGTGACGCCCGATGGCAAGCTGCCGGTTTTCATTGGCTGGGATTTGGGTGACGGGCCAGACTACACGGTCGAAGGCGGTGTCTTCTCAGTGGGCTCCGCTATCGATTGGACGGTCCGGATGGGATTGCTACCTTCTGTCCAGGCGATCGAGGGTTTGGCTAACAGCGTCTCCGATGCTGGTGGCGTCACCATGGTGCCGTGCCTCACGGGACTTTCCGCGCCCCATTGGAAGTCTGATGCGCGCGCCGCCATCATGGGTCTTGGCCTCGACACCGAAACCGGACACATCGCGCGGGCGCTGCTCGACGGCATAGCCTTTCGCTGCGCGGAGGTGATCATTGCTCTGGACCAAAAGCTCGGTGGCGGCATCGGTGAGGTCAAGGCCGATGGCGGTCCGACCCGAAACAAATATCTCATGCAGCGTCAGGCAGACATATTGGGGATGCCGGTTTCGGTATCGCTCGAGCCCGATATGACGGGTTTGGGCGCAGCCCTCTTGGCCGCCATCGGCGCCGGCGCCATGACGCTCGATGACGTCCGCGAAATGAAGCGGGACGCAACCGTCTATGAACCGGCCATGGCAGCCGATGTGCGGGAAGCGCTGTGGGCCGGTTGGAACCAGTCCATCGCACTCATTCGTGGGCGGGCGTCACCATGAACATTCATCGCCAACCGCTCCCTCCGGCCGCGCCTCACCCCACGGCACCAAGCGAGGCAAGCGCAGCGGTTCTACAAAGCATGGACCGTTGCACCAAGTGCGGCATCTGTCAGGCCTACTGTCCGGTGGCAGCCGTTACCAATCAGTTCCCCGGACCCAAGACATCGGGTCCGCAAGCGGCCAGGTTTCGCGTCATTGATCCGGTCAAGGAGGTGTCTCCAGCGCTTTGCAATGGCTGTGGCATCTGCACGAGCGTGTGTCCCAATGGCGTGGCGATCACGGATATCATTGCGCTCGCCAAGATGGATATGGTGGGTGGCGGGTCCGACCTTCCACTCGGTCAGAAAATCCTCAACCGGCCGGCACTCATTGGGCGCATTGGCGCCGTCCTACCGGGGCTGGCGAATGCCGTGCTGGGAAATCGAATGTTGCGGACGCTTGGAGAGCGCATCACCGGCATTCATCGCAACGCGCCCGTGCCCAAGGTTCGCGGCAAGGTATTTCGCCGCTGGTTGGCGCAACGACGCCAGCCGGAGGACCCCGCCATCACCTACTTCACGGGCTGCGCGATCGAGCACTACGATCCCGATGTGGGAATGGCCGTGGTCGAGACGCTGAACCATCTGGGCTATCGTGTGGCGGCGCCAACGGATCTGTGCTGCGGCCTTGCGATGCTTTCGAGCGGCGAGAAATCAGCCGCGGATAGGCAAGCGCGGTCGCTGATCGAAGCGCTCGAACCGAGCGCATCGGACGAGATTCCAATTATCTCCACCTCGACCAGCTGCAGCCTCACGCTGAAATCAAAATACGCGGCTTACCTGGATATGAGCGATGCCACCGCCCGAGCCGTGGCATCCTCGGTCTTCGACATTTGCGAGTTCCTTCGTGATCGCGCCAGCGACGAGCTATCAAAGAAGCTCCACCCAGTTGCCAAGCGCGTGCTCTATCACGCTCCCTGCCAGTTGCTTGGGCATGGCATGGGGTACCCCGCCGTTGAACTCCTGAAACTCGTCCCGGGCCTCGAGGTCGTCCTGTCGCGAGCCGATTGCTGCGGCATTGGCGGGACCTATGGCTATGACCGCAACCGATTTGAGATTTCCCGCGCCATTGGCGCGACGCTGCAGGACCAGGTCCACGAGCAGGATCCTGACTTCGTCATCTGCGACAGCGAAACCTGTCGCTGGAACATTAGCGCAGTGACCGGTGTGCCCTGCCATCATCCAGTGGAAATCATTGCGGCAAGTCTGGCCGATAGGGACATTTCAGCATCTCATCAAGG
>JAUVMS010000023.1 GCA_030600135.1 Hyphomicrobiales bacterium
CCCGTGTGACAGACTGCCAACGCGTTGATCACTTAATTCGGAAAGGCGAACATGCTTCAGGGTTTCAAGGACCCGACCATGACGCTCACGTGCAGGACAGCTACTGGCTAACACGCCGAGTTCTATATTCCTGTAAACAGAGAGTTCGGAAAATACTGAGGGCGTCTGGAACTTTCGCACGACGCCCATCTGGGCAATGCGATGGACCGGTAGGCCGGTGATGTTGCGCCCCTTGAACCAAACAGATCCGGCCGTTGGCACCTCGTGTCCCGAGATCATGCTGACGAAAGTGGTTTTCCCGGCGCCGTTTGGCCCAATGATGCAGCACACTTCGCCGGCACCGATGGAAAAATTGATGTTTTCGTTGGCAACAAGGCCGCGAAATGACTTTGTCAAGTTTTCGGCCCTAAGGAATTCAGCCATCTTGTCCACGTTTGTGCTTACCGAAAGCTCCTGAGCGGCCCAGCGCGCCGGCTATACCGCCGCGGAAGTGAATAATCACCACAATGAAGACGACTCCGATCACGAGCTGCCAATACTTCGGTGCGATTGCGCTTAGATAGTTCGATAGAGAAGCGACAACGATGGTGGCGAGCAGTGCACCAAGAAAACTATTGCGGCCCCCGATCGCAACCCAAACCACCACCTCAGTCGAGAAGAGAACGCCCCCCAAGGATGGTGAAACGAAGCCCGCGTGGGTCCCGTACAACGCGCCAGCTAATGTCGCGAGCGCGCCGGACATCATGAAGGCGGCAGTTTTGTAGAGTGACGCGTCAAAACCGAGCGAGATGACTCGGTCTTCGTTCTCGCGAATACCCAAAAGAACCTTGCCAAATTTTGAAGTAACCAACCAGCGCAGCAAGATGTAAATCGCAACTACAACGACAAGGACAAAGTAGTATATCGGCCCATCATCGAAGAGCGAGATTTCCGTTCCGGTGCCTAATGTCAGTGACATACGTGGGACGTACATGCCGTTCCAGCCGCCCGTCCACTGGGATTGGCTAACAGCTACCTGCTCGACGATAATTGATACGGCCAGCGTGACGAGGACGAAATACGCCGCGCGCACTCCGGCACGGAACAAGAAATAGCCGAGAACGCCGGCCAGTGCGGCCCCGACGCAGGGTGCGACAACGAAGGCTATATATGCCGGATTACCAAAATCGATCCATTTGAAGCTTAAACCGATGATGTAACCCCCGATCGCAAAAAAGCCTGCCTGCCCGATGCTCAAGATTCCGCTGTATCCCCAAAGCAGTGCGAGCGACATGGCCATCACGCCATAGAGCATATATTGGGGCAGGATATAGATCGTGTAGCCAGAGACAAAGATTGGTAGGAGTGCAAATCCAACCAGGGCGACGATCGCAAGGCCGCTCTCTGAAACACCAAGACGGCGAGCCGTTTGAAGAGCCGTGGTGGATTGCAAAGCGCTCATGTTCTAGTTGCGGAGGTTAGGACGCCAAGCGGCCGGAATCTGAGCACGATAATAGCCAGGGCGAAGACAACCGTTTGGGCGAAGGTTTGCGTGGAAAACAAGGCAAAAAGGGTTTCAGATCCGCCGATCAAGAAACTACCAATTAACGTGCCGCCGAGAATCTGGCCGATTCCACCGACGATCACGACGAAAAAAGCCCGTACGAGAAACACCATTCCGATATAGGGATCGATGCTCAGCATCGGACATATTAACGCGCCAGCAAGTCCTGCTAAAAACGAGCCGGTAACAAAAACCAACTTGTAGGTACGGCCAATATCTAGGCCGAGGAGGCTTGCCATCTCCCGGTTCTGCGTTAGGGCTCTCACCTTGATTCCGATCGTCGTACGATAGAAGACAAACCCAATCGCGAGGAATAATCCGAGTGTGATTATGGCAAGCAGCATCCGGTATGCGGGAACTTGCTGGACTCCTAGATCGAAAGAACCTGGCAGGGGATTGGGAATGTTGTGAATGTCAGTTCCGAATGCAATCTTGATTACCTCGGTGGTTACCAAGAAAAATCCCCAAGTGATGAGAAGCGTTTCGAATGGTTTGTCGTAGAAATGGCGTATAATGAAATGTTCAAGAGCCAGCCCTATTATCGCCACACACGTTGCGGCAATAATGGCCGCGGCTGCGAAAGGAAAACCGGCCTCCATAGTCCACCATGTAAAATATGCCCCGAGGGTCAACATAGCGCCATGACCCATGTTGATCACACCGATCAATCCAAAGATGATGGCGAGGCCAAGCGAAGCCAGCGCCAAGGTGAAAGTCAGCAAGGTGGCGTCGATAAGGACACTGATCGTCGTGGAAAGCATAACCCCCTACAATCCGGCCATCCAATTACTGGAAGCTCTCGGATCCCTCGCCAGGATAGGATTCGAGGAATCCGATTTCCGAGACGTTGTCTTATTGCAGCGGATATTTGCACCGCGCGTCGAGTGGAACCGCTTTGGTCACAGATTGGATCTCCTCGAACATGTCATTGACACTGGTCCAGCCTTTACGCACCCGCATTAAGAAGGAGGGCAGGACGAGCTGATGATCGAGCTTACGCATTGTCACAGTACCTTGTGGCGCCTTGTCGAAGGTGAGATCCTCAAGCCCCTCGCGGATTGCATCCGTGCTGACTTCGCCTGTCTTTTCTATTGCAAGCGCGGCCATGTGCGCCGCGTTATACATCGCCACACCCACCGTATTCATAAGCGCGTCCTTGCCGAACTTGGTGTGGAAGCTCTTGAGAAAGGTCTTGTTGTTCGGGTGGTCAATCGACATGAAATAGTCGAAACTGACATACGTACCCTCAGATGCTTGGGGGCCTAGACCAGAAGTTACGACCTCCTCATCGTCCACGGTCCATAACGTGAAATTCTTGTTCATGCCCGCGGCCACAAATTGTTGCCGGAAGTTTACGGTATCACTGCCCGTCAGAGTGTGAAATATAATGTCCGCATCGGAGTTGCGAATATCGCGGAGCACAGAGTCGTATTGCGGCGTATTGAAGGGGATGTACACTTCCGCAACGACTTCGCCGCCCAGCTCATCAATCTTCCGCTTCGACACGAGATTAGTTACTTGCGGCCAGACGTAATCGGAACCGATTAGGAAGAATTTCTTCCCGAACTTGTTCATCATGTATTCCATGAAGGGCCAGACTTGTTGGGTTGGCTCGGGCCCGAACATGAAAATGTTCTTGTTGCAAACTCCCGGATAGTACTCGCCCTCCTGACCCTCGTAGAAAGTCGGGTAGAGTAGGATCTTATTTGCCTGTGTTGCGACCGGGGCGCCAGCTTGCCGCTCAGCGCTGGAGAAGGTTCCAGCAAGAAAGTCCACGCGCGCCTGGCGTATCAGGCGGTTGGCCTGTTCGACTACGATCCTGGGTTCTGTCTTCGAGTCTCCTAGCACAACCTCCATTGGGCGGCCGAGAACGCCTCCGCGCGCATTAATTTCGTCTACGGCCAATTCGAAACCCGATGCGTGGGCTCGGCCATACACTGTCCACGCTCCGGTTAACGGAGATATGACACCCACCCTGATTGGCTCGGCGGCACTTGCTCGCCGAATTATGGTCGGTGCCGCCAGCGTTGCCGCTGCCACGCCGGTAGTGGCGGCAATCCCTTTTAAGGCGGTGCGACGGCTAAGGAGTGTCCTTCTATTTTTGTTGAATTTCAATGTCTTATCCTCCCTGATTGTTTAGCTTTCCAACAGCCGGAGATTGGCGAAAAGGTCGCGAGAAGTAGCGACCACCCAATTGCTTAGTACCAACCCCGCACATGCGAGCTGCCAAGCATTTCTCCGTAGATATCCGTTCGGCGATCTCGGAGCGGCTGATTATATTCATTCCAATTCCGTTTGCGACGAGCATCGGCCAGATTGGCCTCGGCGTATATGATCTCTTCTTTGTCGGGACTCGCCGGACCACCAATTGGCCAGCCGGTGCAGCTGACAATTATGCTCTGACCGATAAACGGCTGACCTCTTTCTGTGCCGACACGATCAGCCGCGGCCACGTAAACAGAGTTCACATGTGCCGCCGCCATAACCAGGATATTCGCCATAGCTTCTCGGTCGGGGTCTTGGCCTGGGATTGGGACCCAATTTGTAGAGACGCAAACGATGTCAGCGCCCTGGAGCGCCGCTAGACGATAACTCTCCGGGAACCAGCTATCATAGCAGATGTGGCAAGCTAGGCGCCCGATCGGTGTCTTAAATACCGGAAATCCGAGGTTGCCCGGCTCAAAGAAGAGATTCTCCTCATTCCAGAGGTGAACTTTTCGGAAAGTGCCGACGTGCCCGTTGGGCCCGACAACGACGGAACTGTTGTAGAGCAGATCCCCCTCGCGTTCATTGATACCGGCAGCAATATGGAGACGGTGCTCAGCTGCGAGTTCCGCCCAGAGGTTCGTAGTCTCGCCGTTCGGCACTTCCTCCGAGAGCGCGAATGCTTCCTCGCGACTTTCGAAGACGTAACCTGAGTTGCAAAGCTCGGGCAGAACAACCAATCGGGCACCGTTGGACGCCGCCTCCTCTATCATTTCGCAACTCTTCTCAATGTTTCTCTGCTTCTCGCTGACAATTGGCTCCGTCTGGCAGCAGGCGATCTTGACTTCCGCTTCATTTCGTCCCTTTCGATCCGACGTCATTGCCTCCTCCATTGGGCCTTGAGGACCTCTTTCCAAACCAACGATTGCGCGCGCGCATAGGTTATCATGTTTGCTTAAGTGACCACTCATCAAATCCAAGTCACAGCTACTTATCTTGTTGTTGCCACCAACGAGCGGGGTGAGCCAATCCCATGCGCTACATGTCCCAGCAACAAACCCTTTTTGCCGTGCCTGCGAATTCAAGCAGCCGAGGTACGTTGATTGCCATCAGGTTTTTTTAATCTAATATAAACAGGGGTTGCAATCGCTGAGTATTCCGGCTGAACGGTTGATCAAGCCGACTCTGGCGACACGCATTCCAGCAATAAACGACGTCACGTTCCAATTGGCCGAGGTTGCGGTGCCGAGGATGCTATTCGCGGAGATCCTGCGGCTGATCGCGCTGTTACGGCCGCCGCCCGATCCTGCGCCGGCGTGAGGCGTCGGTTTGTCATGCGTTGCTGCCAAAGCCACGGGAGAGGTGCGCCTTGATCACAACCAAATCGATCCATCTTCCCTGTCGCGGCGCCCCTTGGCTCATGGTGAGGGGTTCCTGGGCGGATCCTGGGCAGCCAGCGTTGTTAACAACACCGAAATCGCGCAAACTGCGGTCTGGTTGCCGGTTCATATGGGGAATGTCGGTTGAGAGAATTAGCCAGACGACGCTTATGCCTACCAAGATTAGAACCCTAAGCGCGGGCGACGCCGAGGAGGTGTTTGAGCTGCGACGCCATGCTCTGATCGACTCCCCGCTGGCTTTTCTGGCGTCTCCGGAAGATGACCTTGCCTCTTCCGTTGAGTCCGTCCGAGTCCTCCTGAGTCGCGGGGTCAATTCGCCTTTGTTTGGAGCGTGCGACGCGCGACTTGTCGGCATGGTGGGCCTCTATCGTGACAGGCATGTGAAGGCGGTGCACAAGGTTCATCTCTGGGGGATGTATGTGCGGCCTGAGTCACGGCGGCAGGGCCTCGGCCGCCAGCTTCTTGACGCGACCCTTGATCATGCCCAAGGACTCGACGGCGTTAGGTTGGTCCATCTTAGCGTTAGCGAAGCCGCCGCCGATGCAAAAAGTCTATATGAACGCGCTGGATTCCAGGTCTGGGGCACTGAGCCGGAAGCATTTTGCTACAACGGCCAGCGTATGCGGGAATTTCACATGGTGCTGCCGCTGATGTGAAGGCGACACTCGATTGTGCTCTCACCGGTCGAGCCGTTCTTCTCCTTCTGAATAGCGCCTTATGTGTCGCGCAGCGGCGCATATAGTTGTCTGGATCATGCTTGAGGAGAGGGCAATTACGGTTATCGCGATGACACGGGAAATGGGCTCTTTGGACATACGAGCCTTTTGGGCAGAGTTCCTAGTGAAAACCGATCGAGAGCATAATGAGCCTCTCTACGACATATTTCACTTCGACGATAACGCGTCAGATGCCAATGAGTTAGCTGAGCTCGTACTGCGTGGAAAAAAACCGCAACCGCTTCTCTGCTTTGGCAATACGAAGCAAGTGGCAAGCGTCCTCCTAGAACAGGTGATTTAAGCGTGACAGATCACCCAAGATGCCGGTTGTGTGCGAGCACTTTCGAGTGGTTTTGTTTCGTCTAGGAGTTGACCAAAAACGTTGCGCATATGCAAAAATAAACATGCTCTTCGGCGCGCGAGTGAACGAGAGCGCGGATTCTTCCAAGCACCTGGTGGCGCATCACCCAACCTAATGGGCTGTCATCTTGCGAGCTTTGCGAGCCAGAATTTGAGGGGCCGGCGCTTGCGGTCGACAGCAATAAGACGACGGTATGCCTTTGGTTTCGACAAGTCGTGACAAGACCGTTCCTGGCGAAAAGCGGGAGTCATGGGGCGATGCCAATCAAAAGCGGCGCGAAACGGTCGAGGACACGCTCGATATGGCCGCGCAATGCCGTCTCCGAGTCGCCTGAATCGCCACGCGCAATCGTGCGTACGAGTTCGCGATGAACCTCGCCAAACTGGCTGTCGGGAACGGCCTCTTCGGCATTCATGTAGGTGAACCGATGCATATGCAGCGCGCAACGGTTCAGGATCGGTTCAAGTGCTGGAAATCCCGCTTGCCGGAACACTGCCATATGGAATTCGCGATCCAGTTCACTTCCGCGATAGTAGTCGGTATCTTGAGTTGCCTGATCCATCTGATCGGCGATGTCCATGAGACCGGCGACGACATCGTCGTCGAACGAACCCGCCGACTGGCGGATACCCAGGCACTCGATCTCAATCCTGATCCGCGCCATTTCGGCCGTCTCCACCACTGAAGGTTGAGACACCATAGTGCCGCGATAGCCGCGGCGGGCGACCAGACCGTCTTGTTCCAGTCGCATCAGCGCTTCGCGCACTGTGCCCTGACTGCATTTCAACTGAGCGGCAATTTTTTGCTCCAGCAGCCCAGCGCCTGGCTCCAGTCGGCCAAGCAGGATGTAACGCCGCATCGCGTGATAGGCGACGTCTGCTTTTCTTAGCCCCAGAACGGTGACGGGCGCGGCTTCGATTAGTATTTCGGTCACGGACATGCTCCCTTGACACTGCGGTTATTTGGATAAAAAATCAATATCGATAATGATAATTAATCACAGGGGCGTTGACGTGGTCCTGGCATGTCCGAAGCCGGAGGTGGAAACCGACTTGCCCCGATTTGCAGCCGCTAAGGCGATTCGGTCCTACTGCGACGCCTTTCAGCGGCCCACCGCTGCCAGGCGGCCAACGATGACGGGGCCGCCGTTAGGCTGGCTCACGCCATGACCGCGCTCACTGAGATTATGCCACGCTCCGACGCGGCTTCCGACTGCCTGATGGAAGTGCGCGATCTTGCCTTGCATTTCCCAGTGCAAGGGGGAACCTTGTTCAAGCATACGGTGGGCCAGGTCAAGGCGGTGGACGGTGTTAGTTTCTCGATCCGCAAAGGCGAGGTTCTCGGCCTTGTCGGCGAGTCGGGTTGCGGCAAGACGACCATTGCCCGCGCGATCCTCAAACTGGTTCGGCCAACCAGTGGGCAGATCCTATTTGATGGCATGGATCTGTGGCAACAGGATCGTGCCCAGCAATTCGCCTATCGCCGCCGCGTACAGGCGGTGTTTCAGGACCCGTTTTCTTCTCTCAATCCGCGCATGAAGGTGGGCAGTACCGTCGGTGAACCTTTCAGGATACATATGCCATCAATGAAATCAGCCGAGATTAACGGCGAGGTTCGCCGCCTGCTGGATATTTGCGGCCTGCCGGCGCGCATGGCCGAGCGCTACCCACATGAAATGAGCGGAGGACAGCGCCAGCGTGTCGGGATCGCGCGGGCCCTTGCGCTCAATGCCGAGATGATCGTCTGCGACGAGGCCGTTTCCGCGCTTGATGTGTCGATCCAGGCCCAGGTCATCAACTTGTTGATGGATCTGAAAGACGAGTTCAACCTCACCTATCTTTTCATCGGCCACGATCTGAGCGTGGTGAAACATTTGTGCGACCGGGTGGCGGTCATGTATCTCGGCAACGTCGTCGAGATGGCTGACAGCGAAACGTTGTTTGATGAGCCGCTGCATCCCTATACCATTGCGCTGTTGTCAGCCGTGCCGGTACCTGATCCCGTCAGCGAGGCATCGCGCCCGCATGTCATCCTGACTGGCGAGATTCCTAGCCCCGTCAATCCACCTAATGGTTGTGTGTTCCACCCGCGCTGCCCACGCATGAGCGATGCCTGCACGCGCATGCGACCGCTGCTGCTTGAAGAACTGCCCGGTCATCATGCTGCATGCATTCACATCGAGCGCCTCGCCGCACAATTCACCAGGCCAGGCCAACATTCGATACCGAAGATACCGGATATACCGACAAGCAATTAAGTGAATCAGTTTGAGCAAAACATAACTGAAAAACGAAGGGAGAAACGAACATGAGTACCAAGAAATATTATACCGATGGGCACATCCGCCGCCAGATGAAGGCAGATCACGATCATGCGCTGGATTTTGATCCAGGTGATCCGCTTGTAGGTCTTCACCGTAGCGACCTGGCAGGCCCGCAACTTGAGCGGCGCACTGTATTGCGGCTCCTTGCTGCCTCGGGCGCGTTGACCGCTGTACACCTCCTATTACCGGGCGTAGCACCCGACGCGCACGCTGCCGCGGGAGGCACGCTCAAAGCCGGTTGGGCCGGTGTTGGCGAATTCCGCACCCTTGATCCGGCACAGATCAACCAGGTGTTGCTGTTCCAGATCGCCTCCAATGTGCTGAGTGGCCTGACCCACATCGACCCGCAACTCGTGGCCCGAGGCGATCTGGCGATCGATTGGACGGCGAGCGATAACGGCACGGAGTATGTGTTCAATTTGCGTGAAGGTGTGACATTCCATAATGGCGATGCATTCACCGCTGATGATGTGATTTACACTTTCATCCGTTCCAGAAATCCGGAGAACTCTATCCACAGCCGGGTGGTGGCCAATGTTGCCGATATAGAGAAATTGAGTGACCACAAGATCAAGCTGAAGCTGAAAGCACCGCAAGCCTCGCTATTGGTGAAAACGCTTGAGCGTGCCTCGGGCCGCGCAATGACCATCGTTAGCCGCGGTGCGATCGAGAAAATGGGCACCGCCCAATATGGCTTGACGCCGGTCGGCACCGGCCCGTTCCGGGTTACCGATCACAGTCTTGGACAGTTGATCACGCTAGAAAAGTTCGACAAATATTACGATCCCGAGCGGCCCAAGCTCGACAAGGTCACAATCCAGCCGATCATTGATGCTGAACCTTTAGCAGCAGCGATTGAAGCCGGGGACATCGACATTATCGGCGGCAACCCGATCGCAGCGGAATTGATCGACCGGTTCGAGGCCAACAGCGATCTCAATGTCAGTATCATAACCGGTCCAGGCTTCCAGAGTGTGTGGATGAACCCGCACCGCGACCCCTTCAAGGTTGCCGACTTTAACAAGCCGGTTGCAGAACTGATGAAGGAGAAGGGATTTAAAGTGCGCCTGGCGATTGCCAAGGCGATCGACCGTGATCGGTATATCGAGCGCGCTCAGTTCGGGCGCGGCACGCCGGCCTACGGCTCCATCAATCCGGCTATGGGCTTCTTTTTCGATGAAAGCCTGGCCGAAACCAGCAATCAGCGTTTCGATGTGGAAGAGGCGCGCAAATTGCTGGCCGATGCCGGTCACCCGAATGGCGAAGGCATTCCGCCTTTGAAGATCCTGCACACCCCGTCGGCGCGGCGCGAAGTCCAGGTCATCAAGGACATCCTGAAGCGAAACCTCAACATCGATATTGTCCTCGATCCAAAGGACTTCCCGGTGTTGATCGACGCGTTCGACAAAATGGATTGGGATCTGACCCGGCTTGGTTCGGGCGGCGATTTCGACCCGGATGACGGGATTGTCGACTGGATGCAGACCGCCTCCAAGTTCAATGGCCGCAATCGCGACAAGGAGAAATTCCCGTTCGGCTTTTTCTCCGATAACGAGGTCGACGCGCTGATCAACCAGCAGGCCGTAACGGCGGAGCCGAAAAAGCGCCGCGAGTTGGTACGCAAGCTCAACAAGATCACCTCGGACAAAGTGGCCAGCGCCTTCATTTTTCATCCGGCGGATATTTTGGTCTACCGCAAGTCAGTAAATTTCCCGGCGCAAAGCCGTATTCCGGGTCTTATGGACCTGGACCGGGTAACGATCTCGTAGGGCGTCCGACGCGACCAAAGAAAGGGAGCGGCCGGACCTGGCCGCTCCCCGGTCTTGAATTTTAAGCAGGAATCAAATGACCGGCTATTTGCTGCGGCGATCTGTTGGCGCCATTCTTGTCATGTGGGCGGTGGCGACGCTTGTGTTTTTCATGCTGCGCGCCGTGCCAGGTGATCCGATCGCCGCGATGTTGTTCGATGTCGGTGATGCCGATGCGATCGCGGCACTGAAAGCCAAGCTCGGCCTCGACCAGCCGGTTTATGTGCAATACGTCAAATGGTTTTTGCTGGTGCTGCAGGGCGATCTCGGTAATTCCATTTACGGCAGCCGGATCGAGGTTTCGCGAATTGTCATGGAGGCGCTGCCGCGCACTTTGTCGCTGGCATCTTTGGCGTTCGTTATTGCGATAGTAATCGCTGTCCCCGCGGGTTTGATATCTGCGATCCGGAAACATTCTGCGCTCGACAACATGGTCACGGTGTTTGCCTTTTTGGGGCTTGCCATGCCGGATTTCTGGCTTGGCATCATGCTGATCATTATTTTCGCCGCCAACCTGCACTGGCTCCCGGCGATCGGTTATGCGCCGTTGTCGCAAGGTTTCTGGCCATGGTTCTCCCACCTCATCTTACCCGCGATCGCCGTTGGCACACCGTTTGCTGCAATCATCGCTCGCATGATCCGCTCGTCCATGCTTGAAGTGTTGAATTCCGATTACATAAACGTTGCCAATGCGAAGGGCTTGAAGAAGCTGCGCGTCATTTTAGTGCATGCTTTTCCCAATGCGCTCATACCGGTTGTGACGGTTATGGGGATCGCGATCGCACTGCTGATGGCGGGTGCGGTGGTGGTCGAAAACGTCTTTGCCATCAAGGGGCTTGGCCGGGTGCTGATCGAGGGCATTTTGAACCGGGATTATCCGGTCGTGCAAGGCGCCATCCTGGTTGTTTCAACCATATTCGTTTTCGCAAATCTGGCAGTCGATGTGCTCTACACCGTCATCGACCCCAGGATACGGTATGACTCATGACTGATTTTGTTCATTCCACACCAGGCGGTGACAGCGCGCGCGAGGATTTGCAGCGCCCATCCGCACTACGGCAATGGATGAGCTACATGCGGCGTGATAAAAAAGCGCTGTTCGGGCTCATCGTGCTTGGGGTGCTGATTTTCAGCGCTGTTTTCGCCCACTGGCTTTCGCCTTATGATCCCAACGCCATGGATTTTTCGATGATGCTGAAGCCGTCGCTTCAGCATCCGCTCGGCACCGACGATTTAGGGCGGGACCTGCTCAGCCGGCTTTTGCACGGCACGCAGATTTCCCTGTTTGTCGGCATTTCTACGGTCATACTCGGCATGTCGGCGGGCGTAACGCTCGGCGTTGTGGCCGGATATTTCGGCAAATGGGTCGACACCATCATCATGCGCTATGTCGATCTGCAATGGGCATTTCCGAACTTCATTATTGCGGTCTATCTTGTGGCGGTGTTCGGTACCGGGCTGGCCAATGTGATCATCGCGATTTCGCTCGCCTATATCGACGATTTCGCCCGGGTTGCGCGCGGCATGGTGCTGACCATCAAGCAGGAGCAATATATCGCAGCCGCACACACACTGGGTGCATCCGACAACCGGGTCATGTGGCGGCATATTCTACCCAACGCCATGGCGCCGATCATCGTGCAGGCAACGGTGAGCGTATCCTATGCCATCCTGGCCGAAGCCGGTTTGTCATTCCTGGGGCTTGGCGTGGGATCGGACACACCGACCTGGGGTCTCATTCTGGCGGATTCGCGTAGCTTCATCTCCCGCGCCTGGTGGCTCGGCGTGTTCCCAGGCCTGTTCATCATGATCACCGTATTGTCGATCAACTTTCTCGGCGATGCACTGCGCGACATGCTCGATGTGCGCGAGGTCACCGATGCCCACTAATTCACCCAAGCTGATCGGCACGCAGGCAGGCAGAGCTGTGATCAGGCAAGACCTTGTTGAGCGGCGGTTTGATGCTTGCGCAATCGCCGAAGGCATAGGTACAGCGCGGCAGGTAGGCGCAGCCCTTGCCAAGCCGGCTCAGATCTGGCGGTTGACCGTCAATCGGAACCAGACGCTCATCGCGCGCCTTGTCAAGCCGCGGTACCGAAGACAAGAGGCCCAATGTGTAAGGATGGCGCGGTTCGCCGAACACATCAACCGTTGTGCCGCTTTCCACAATGCGGCCAGCATACATCACATTCACCCGCGTTGCGTAGCGCGCGACGATGCTGAGATTGTGGGTGATCAGAATCAAAGACACACCAAGCCGGCGCGTCAGGTCTTTCATCAACTCAAGAATCTGCGCTTGAATGGTCACGTCGAGCGCTGTGGTTGGCTCGTCGGCGATGATCAATTTGGGTTCACACGCCAACGCGATTGCGATCATTACCCGTTGTCGCATGCCGCCGGAAAAATGATGCGGATATTGCTTCAGGCGGCCCTCTGGTTCCGAAATGCCAACCAGACCGAGCAGTTCAATTGCCCGCACCCGCGCCTGTTTGGGCGTGAGTCCAAGATGCAGTTTCATGCCCTCGCAAATCTGCGTGCCGACGGTCAACAGGGGATTGAGCGAGGTCATCGGCTCTTGAAAGATCATGCCGATTTTGTGACCGCGTATCTGACGCAATGCCTCATCGCCAAGCCTGGTCAAGTCTTCAGCCTCGAACAGTATTTGGCCCGAGACCTGCGCCGGTGGGCTGGGCAGGAGCCCCATAACCGCAAGCGCACTCACCGTTTTTCCGGAACCGGATTCGCCAACTACCGCAACCGTTTCACCTGGCGTTATCGTGTAACTGACATCATCGACTGCCTGTATCACGCCCTCTGGAGACTGGAAATCGACTTTAAGATTACGGATATCGAGCAACGCTGCGGTCATCAATGCCTCGTGATGCGGTCACGCTACGCCACGTCGCCGCGAAAATCTCACTGGTATCTGACGACAGTGCTGGAACGGGTCCATGCGGTCAAGCTGGCGTCGCTCATGGGCATTTCGCATTGAACGGAACAACATCATGACATGGTCAATCATTACCCGGGATCCCGAAAGTGGCTTATTTGGTATCGCCATTGCATCGCGCTTCTTTGCCGTTGGTGCGCTGTGCCTCGATGCTGAAGCGCATGTCGGTGCCGTTTGCACGCAGGCCTTGATGAACCCGGCATATGCGAAACGAAGCGTGGCCATGCTGCGAGAAGGTCTGAAGCCTGCCGATATCTGTCGCATTGTTGTCTCCGGTGATGAAGGGGCCGATCAACGCCAACTGCACATGTTGGACCGGCAAGGACACACTGCGGCCTATACGGGTGCAACTTGCGTTGACTGGTGCGGGCATTTGCACGAGCAGGATATTTCGGTCGCCGGCAATATGTTGGCAGGACCGGCTGTCGTTGCCGACACCCTCAAGGCTTTTAAGTCGCGGGGCGACTTGCCGATAGTCGAGCGTTTGCTCGCCGCGATGGAGGCTGGCGAGGTGGCAGGCGGTGACAAACGCGGCAAACAATCTGCCGCATTGTTGATCCAGGGCGATGAAGCCTATCCGCGCTTTACCATCCGCGCAGATGATCATGCCGATCCTTTGGCCGAACTTCGCCGGTTGTATGATGTCGCCAAAGAGCGCTTCATCCCGTTTTCCACTTGCTTTCCAACGCCGGAACGCCCGTACGGCATTACCGATCGGGATCAACTCGAAACCATTATTGAGCGTGATCGCGGCAAGCCACTCGGTGCCCTGGCCGATGTTCTGGTACCTTGAACCCAGTCATTGATTTTTTCAACTGAGCATCAACAAGCATATCAACGATAGAGACATCATGAGCCAACGGTTTACCACCAGACCTGAAATACGCGGCACTTTCGGTGCCGTCGCCAGCACGCATTGGATCGGCACCGCGGTTGGCATGGGCAGATTAGAACGCGGCGGCAATGCTTTCGATGCGGCGGTCGCAACCGGCTTTGCGCTGCAAATCGTCGAGCCGCATCTCAATGGTCCGGGAGGCGATGTGCCGATTATCCTGCAAAAAGCAGGTGGCGATGAGCGCATTTATGGGAGGCATTGGGTCAGGTCGCTATGGCGGATACCGCGCCGCCACGTGCGAAGACTACCATGCTATCGATCTTGCCTGGCTACGGCGCAAGGGCGTGCTCAAGCGACTTACCTGGTCGAGGATCACCTGGTCGCGGGGCGGCGAGCGCGTGGCGTCAATCGGCGTGAGGTCCGAGGGCGATGGTCTGCGCCTGCGCTACCGTGCACGATCGCG
>JAUVMS010000121.1 GCA_030600135.1 Hyphomicrobiales bacterium
CGAAAACGGTTATTGCCAGCTCACAGACTTCGCCCAATGGCCATGAACTTGTCGCGGCGCTGGGCGCGAACTTCGTCTGGTGTCATGTCATCATACTCGGCGATCGCATCCAGAATTCGTTCACCGGTATCGTCGATTACTTTGTCACGATCTCGGTGTGCGCCGCCAACGGGCTCTTCAATGATCGAATCAATAATACCAAGCTCGCTCAAGTCATTGGCCGTGATTTTCATGTTCGTGGCTGCGTCAATCGCACGGGCAGAATCGTGCCACAGTATGGATGCTGCGGCCTCGGGCGAAGCAACAGTGTAAATCGAGTGCTCCAGCATGAGCACTTGGTTGGCCGTGGCAATGGCAACCGCACCGCCAGAGCCACCCTCGCCGATTACGACCGCAATGATCGGCACACCGAGGCTGAGACAGCAATCAGTCGACCTGGCGATCGCTTCGGCTTGGCCGCGCTCTTCGGCGCCAATGCCTGGGTAGGCACCGGCAGTGTCGACAAGACAAATCAGCGGAAGAGCGAAGCGGTCGGCAAGCTCCATCAGGCGGACCGCCTTGCGATAGCCCTCAGGCCGCGCCATGCCGAAGTTGTGCTTGATCCGACCCTCAGTGTCGGAACCTTTCTCATGCCCCAACATCATCACCGGGCGATCGAGCAAGCGGCCTGGGCCACCAATGATGGCGCAGTCCTCGGCGAAATGGCGATCGCCAGCGAGCGGTGTGAAATCGTCAATCAGTCGCTCAATGTAGTCGCGGTAGTGCGGACGATCGGGATGGCGGGCAACCTGGGTCTTCTGCCATGGAGTGAGCTTTGAGTAGGTGTCGATGAGCGCATCGTGCGCCTTTTGCTCGAGCTTGGCGATCTCGTCGGCGATCGATACGCCGTCCTCGTCCTCGGTCAGCGAACGCAGTTCGGAGACCTTGCTCTCGAGCTCGGCAACCGGCTTTTCAAAGTCCAAATATGTGCGCATCAATTGAGCTGCTACTTTTCTTGTGCGGCGATCGCGCCTATGCTGAGGGCGATGGGACTGGACACCATCACTTGTTGGTTTGAAGTGAGCGCGAGATTCGCGCGGAGGTAAGGTGCTGTCAAGCAGCGTAATTTGGGACAAGTCAAATCTTGTCGAAAGATTTCAATAAGATCCCGAATTGTACCGCTTGTGGTGAAATTCTTTACCGTTTCACTTTAGCCTTCGTGGAGTCACAGAATTGACGTAAAGCCTAACTAGGCGAAACGTCACTGAGACGCGTTCTGAAGCACCGCGTTGCGCACGCCACGCGCCATCGAGAGGTCGATATGTTGGCCCGTGTTCGTTCTGAAGTCTGGGGCTTTACTCGTACATTCGGATTGGCGACTGCCATTGCGGTTTCCGGCGTGATTTTTTTGTCTGTGGATAGTATCGCGGCGGGTCGTCAGCCTGAGGTGACGGCAACTTATTCAATTCAGCTTTGGGGTTGGCTCGATGCTGGCGATTTCACGGTGAAGTCGCAGCTCAAGGGCGGCCGGTACGTTCTTAGCAGTTCGACTGATCTGGTTGGATGGAAGGGGCGCGCACGCAGCTCCGGCACAGTTGGTGGGCGCAAGCCGCGGCCAGTTTCCTATCGCTTCCGCGGCGAGAGCTCGAGCAAGAAAGAGCGGGTGAAGCTTGGCTTTAGTGGTGGCGTCATCAAAAGCGTCTATCCGCCAATTCGCAAGAAGGGCCCGGTGCCTGTCAACAAGTCCCACCTGGTCGGCGCGATCGACCCGCTGAGTGCGATCCTCGCCCTTACGCGAGCACCCAATGGTCGGGTGAAGGGGGTGAACCCTTGCAAGGGTCGAATTCCCATCTTCGACGGCAAGCAGCGCTTCGACTTGAAACTTTCCTACAAGCGCAAGGTCAAGCTCAAAAAATCCGGTCGTTCGAATATGCCGAACTTCGCCTTTGTGTGTCGCGTGAACTATCGGCCAGTGGCAGGCTTTAAGCGAAACAAACTCACGAACTACTTGAGCAAGACCAATGGCATTGAACTTTGGCTGACACCAGTTGCCCAAGTTGGCGCGTTTATTCCCCGGTATATTCGTATTCCGACACCGTGGGGCGAGGTCGCTGTATCAGCCGCCCGAGTTCGCATGAAGAGCCCGGGGCGTGGGCAAGTCGCATTGCTGAACTGAGCCCTCAAAGGAACCAAGCATAGTCGATCGCAAGCCGCTAGCGACGGTTTGCCGGAAGGTTCTAGTGTTGTTAAGTTGAACCCATTCCTTCATGACATGGTTTTGCCTTCCGCGCTCGATTGTTGACCGCGATGCTTGCAAGGCCTGACGCAAGCGATTTGATCGTGTAAAACGGCGCCGCGCACCACAACACCACCAGCAACTTGCTGTATATGAATTGCTGCACCGAGGAATTGGGTAATGAGTTCATCGACTATGGGCCAATCGGTTGTATTGCCGATGCGGGTGCGCAATGTCACCGCTGTTCTCGGACCGACGAATACCGGCAAGACCCATCTCGCGATCGAGCGCATGTTGGGCCATGAAACGGGCCTTATCGGCTTGCCACTCAGACTGCTGGCACGCGAGGTTTACGACCGCGTCGTGGAACGGGTCGGAGCCGAAAACGTCGCGCTGGTAACGGGCGAGGAAAAGATCAAGCCGGACAATCCGCGTTATTGGGTCTCGACCGTCGAGGCTATGCCGCAAGACCTCAAGGTGGACTTTGTTGCTGTCGACGAGATTCAGCTGGCGGGCGATCCGGAGCGCGGGCACGTCTTCACCCAGCGCCTGTTTACTGCGAGAGGCATGCAAGAGACACTGCTGCTGGGCGCGCAGACGATGCGCGATACCATCCATGAATTGCTGCAGGGTGCGAATTTCGTCACGCGACCCCGATTGTCGCAGCTCTCGTTCAGCGGGCAGAAAAAGATTTCACGATTGCCCCGGCGTTCGGCCGTGGTCGCATTTTCGGCGAGTGACGTCTATGCGATCGCCGAGCTTATTCGACGCCAGAGGGGGGGCGCGGCGGTGGTGCTCGGCGCCCTCAGTCCGCGAACGCGAAACGCCCAGGTGGCGCTTTATCAGTCTGGCGACGTGGATCATTTGGTCGCCACCGACGCAATCGGCATGGGGCTCAATCTTGACGTTGATCACGTGGCGTTCGCGGCCATTCGCAAATTCGACGGTCAGGCGCATCGCAACCTGACACCCGGTGAGATCGGCCAAATCGCGGGACGTGCCGGCCGGCATATGAACGACGGCACATTCGGCGTCACGGGCGATGTCGAGCCTTTCCCGAGTGACGTGATCGGGCGGCTCGAGCGGCACGATTTCGAGCCAATCAAGACGTTGCAGTGGCGCAATGACGACCTGGACTTTGCTACGCTGGAGCGACTGAACGACAGCCTACGGCTCGCCCCGAAATCACCCAAGCTCGTGCGGGCACGCATGGCCGACGACATGATTGCACTCGAGACCGTAGGTCGACGGGACGAAATTGCGCGATTGGCTACGTCGCCGGCGAGCGTCAAACGACTTTGGGAGGTGTGCCAGCTCCCCGACTACCGAAAGATCTCGTCCGCAAG
Source organism: Hyphomicrobiales bacterium (assembly GCA_030600135.1). GTDB lineage: Bacteria > Pseudomonadota > Alphaproteobacteria > Rhizobiales > JAUVMS01 > JAUVMS01. Next base: position 3,562 of record JAUVMS010000121.1, read on the forward strand.
CCATAGCGATCTCGTCGCCCAGCTCTACACGTTCCTTCTGGGGGACTATGAGAGGATCCCCGAAGATTGGTTTGCCGAGCAGGTGGCCCAGGCCGACCGTACCGATGGCGATATCGATACGCTGGCAAACCGGATTGCCCACATCCGCACCTGGACCTTCATTTCGAACCGCGACGATTGGCTCGACCGGCCGGATTATTGGCAAGACAAGGCCCGTGAGATCGAGGACCGGCTATCTGACGCCCTGCACGAGCAGCTAACCCAACGCTTTGTCGATCGGCGTACGAGCGTGCTGATGCGCCGGTTGCGGGACAGCGATGATCTCATGGCGGAGATCGCCGACGATGGCGCGATCCATGTGGAAAAACACTATGTCGGTCGGCTCAAGGGATTTTGCTATGTGGCGGACGCCGAGGGCGAGGGCATTCACGGCAAGGCCGCGCGCAACGCAGCTGCCCAAGTGTTGGCGAGCGAACTTGCCATGCGGGCGCGACGCGTGTCCTCGGCCAAGGGCGATGCACTGACAGTAAAGCGCAACGGCCGCATACTTTGGCGCGGCGAGGAGATTGGCCAGGTCAAAGTCGGCGAGGATCCGCTGGTTCCTACGGTGCAATTGCTTGCCGATGAGCATCTGAGTGGACCGGATCGTGAGAAGGTTCAGCGTAAACTCGACGATTGGCTCAAAGAGCAGATCGAAGAGCGCCTGCGACCACTGGTTCAACTCGCGCAGGCGGAAGATGTCACGGGGCTGGCGCGCGGTATGGCGTTTCGGCTGATGGAACACTTCGGAATTCTGAAACGCGAGGCGGTGGCCGACGACGTGCGAGCGCTTGACCAGCCCGCCCGTTCGCAGCTTCGTAAGTATGGGGTCCGGTTCGGCGCCTTCAACATCTATTTGCCGCTGCTGCTGAAGCCGGCGGCGTCCGAGATGCTGACGATGCTGTGGGGCCTCAAGCAGGGCGGTGATCCGTGTGCCATTCCAGAGCCTCCGCGGGCCGGGCTGACATCGGTGAGTGCCAACCTCGAGGTGCCGGACGCGTTTTATCGTGTCTGTGGGTTTCATCTCTGCGGACCTCGCGCGGTGCGGATCGACATGCTCGAGCGACTTTCGGACATGATCCGCCCGCTGGTGGGCTGGCGCGTGGTGGAAGACAACGCCCAGGCGCCGCCGAAGGGGGCGACGGGAGACGGTGGATTTACGGTCCAACCAGAAATGATGTCAATTCTCGGCTGCTCGGCCGATGAGTTGGGTGACGTCTTGAAGTCGCTCGGTTTTCAGGTGGAACGCCGCCCGGTTGCAGCGGAGACCAAAGAGGCATCGCAGCAGGTCGCGATCGCAGGTGCCGACGCGCCTGACGTTGCGCTGCTGGATGGGTCCCAGCCTGGTGACAAGCAGGCAAGTGTGACGGAGGCACCGGATGGCGTGACTGCCGTCGATGCGTCTGAACAGCAAACAGATGTTCCAGCGCCGGGCGATGAAGCAGAGCAAGGCCCAACAGAGGCCGTACAAACAACTTCGGCCGAGACCGTTGAGGCCGAGAGCATGACATCGGCCATGGTCGCGGCCGTTCCGGATGGCGAAGCAAAGAATCGTGCAGAGGCCGGACAACCAGAAAGCGGCGATGCCGCATCGGCCGACGGGCATGTGGAAACCGCGGTCGCATCGAGTGCTACAGACGATGATGCTGCAGAAAAGGGCGAGCTAGCGCCTGTGGAACCAGAGTTTCTGGAAATTTGGCGTCCACGGCGCAAACTTCCATTGGCGCGCGGCGGGCGTCGTAGGCCGGCGCGAAGCGAAGGGCGAGGTGGTCAGCAGGCGTCGCAGGACGGTTCCGGCAAAAAGGAGCGTGGGCAAGAGCGTCACGGTCAGCGCAAGTCTGGCAAACCGGGACGGCGAGACGGCAAACCGCGAAAGCCAAAGCCCGCCGCTGCCCACGATGGCGGTGCAAGCAAAAAGAAGGTCGAAGTCGACCCGGATTCGCCATTCGCCGCGCTCTCCAAGCTCAAGAAGCAGCTCGAGGAGCAATCAGTGGAGAAACAGTCCTCGTCATGACCGACGCGAACCCAGAGTCGAGCCAACCAGAGAGTCAGCGCCTCGATAAATGGTTGTGGTTTGCACGCATGGTCAAGACCCGGACGCTCGCCACTAGACTGGTGACGAGCGGCAAGGTTCGCGTCAATCGGGAGAAAATCAACAAGGCCGCCCATTGCGTGCGGGCCGGCGACGTCGTTACGGTGACCGTCAATCGCCGGGTGCGTATCCTCAAGATCATGGCGCCAGGATCGCGGCGGGGCCCGGCGAGCGAAGCTCAGATGCTCTACGACGACATCTCGCCCGTTGAAGAAGCGCCTGCCCCACTGAAAGGCATGGCCGATTTCAACAGCGCCCCGCGACGGGTGATCGGCGCCGGACGGCCAACAAAAAAAGAGCGGCGAGACTTGGAAAAACTGCGCGGCTCGGAGAATTGAGACGGCCAATTCGTTGCGCAACTGTACGAGCAACGCTTATAAAACGGCTTTTGCTGACAAGTGCCGGTCGGGGGCCGTCGATGCCCGTTTGCCCTCGCCCGATGCATCCGTTAGACAGCGCCGTTGATCGATCCGAACCGACTATTACATAGAGAGATGGACAGTCTGGGTTAGGATCGGCACCTGGCCTAGCGGCCTGCTGCACGGAGAACGGCTCACGTGACCTATATCGTCAACGAAAACTGCATCAAGTGTAAGTATACGGATTGTGTCGAGGTGTGCCCCGTCGACTGTTTCTATGAGGGCGACAATATGCTGGTCATTCACCCTGACGAGTGTATCGACTGCGGTGTGTGCGAGCCCGAATGTCCAGTCGACGCGATAAAGCCGGACACCGAGCCGGGGTTGGAGAAATGGTTGGAACTGAACCGCGATTTCTCCGAAAAGTGGCCGAACATCACGCAAAAGAAGGAAGCCCCTCCCGACGCCGACGACTTTCAGACGACCACGGATAAGTACGAGAAGTATTTTTCAGCGGAACCGGGCGAAGGCGATTAGCCGTTCGAAACTCGGTATTTCACAAGACAATCGTGCATGGAAAGCAAGCTGTGACGGATCTGGCGAATCGGCTAAGCAAACCCCACAGTCAAGGATAGCTGCCGCAGTCCCTTCAAATTTGCCGGCCAATGTGCTATATATACACTTGGAGTGGCGTGAGCAGGCATCCTAGCGTTCGACCCATCCGAGTCTCGGGTGGCGAAGTTTCTTAGTCCCAAGTTGTGCCTTTTGCGGCCGGACCATTGGCCGCACTTATCATTTTGTTCAGTGAACTGCACGGCCACGATCCAAAATGAACCGGCAAGTAGCACGTCGTTAGCGATGGGCTGCATCGGACCGGAACAAGTAATAAGGGGCGTCAACGCAAATAGGCAAATTGACGAAATCCCATGACACACGCCTGCCTCGTATGCAGCGTCGATTGACGTTGCGCGCTGGCAAGCGACCTTAGGTGCACACGGCAAGTGAGAAGGCGAGTATGGCTGCTAAGAAGAAGACGCAACAAAGAAACGGTTTTCGCATCAACGAGTATATCGTTTACCCGGCCCACGGCGTTGGCAAGATTGTTTCGATCGAGGAGCAAGAGGTGGCAGGCGCCAAGCTCGAGCTGTTCGTGATTGACTTTGAACAGGACAAGATGACGCTGCGGGTACCAACCGCCAAGAGTGAATCCGTTGGTATGCGCAAGTTGTCTGGTGAGGACTTGATTAGAAAGTCGTTGACGACGCTAAAGGGCAAGCCGCGCGTTCGCCGCACGATGTGGAGCCGGCGGGCGCAGGAGTATGAGGCTAAGATCAACTCTGGCGACCTCATTGCAATCGCCGAGGTCGTGCGTGATCTCTATCGCGCAGAAAGCCAGCCGGAGCAGTCCTATTCGGAGCGCCAGCTCTACGAACAGGCACTCGATCGGATGTCTCGCGAAGTAGCCGCAGTGGAGAGGCTGGACGAACAGGGTGCCGTGCAGAAGATTACCGGCATTTTGTCCAAGAGCGCCAGCGCCTTGCGTAAAGCGGTCGCTGAGGAGGATGCAGCCAAAGAGGAGGCTGCCTAGCCCCTTGGTTGTCGCCGCCAATTCGTCGCAACGATTGGCTAGAGAGATTTGAGACCTGGCACCGCTGGTGCCGGGTCTTTTGCTTTCTGCTGTCGGCGTGGGCTCTTGGCATCGTCGTCTCTGGGACGGCGCTTGCGGGCAGAGCGACGGCGGCGTTTGCCCAAAACCTCTAATTGCTCGGGATGCGTCGCGCGGATCAAGGGCCCGTTCCAACGTTCCAACCAGCCGCGCACGCGGACGCGTTCGCCCTCCAGCTCGCCAAGTTTGAGACCTGATTTCTCAAACGCGCGGTGGTCCCTACCCGTCACGACGATTGTGAAATCCTGGCGCCATTTGCGGCCAAAATTGAGGAACGTCCGCCGGCCCACCTTGGCGACCTTGAGGACGCGCCCCTCGACCAATTGATAGCTGTGGCGAAACCGCATGAGTTCTCGCGCACGCCAGGCCTGGCGGACGGCATATGCGGCATGGCGCCACAATCCCCGGCGCGCGGTCCGCGCCTGCGCCTCTTGGATAAGAAGATCCCTCACGCAAGCGCGACTGCGGCGATAGGAATAGACCCGGGCGTGGCCGCGGGCGACCATCTCGGCCTGCACCCAGGTGCCGTGATCTTGCCCCACGACAAACATATGCGCGAGAAAACGGCCATAGCGATCGCGACGCTCACCGGCGAATTTCAGCTGGACCGAGCGGCCGAGCACAAGTTTTTCGAGTGCTGCCTTTGCCTGGCGTGCCGGCGACCAACGCCCGATCGGAATCTCCGCAGTCGGTGCACCAGGCGAAAGGGCGCCGATCAACCGAACCTCGGCGCCGTCGTCGAGCGCAACCGTCTGGGCATCGATGACCTTGACCACGGCGCGTTTGGGACC
>JAUVMS010000193.1 GCA_030600135.1 Hyphomicrobiales bacterium
GCGCTCTGTACCATTGATAATGAACGTTCCGTTTGGCGTCATGAACGGCATGTCGCCCATGTAGACATCCTGCTCCTTGATGTCCTTGACCGATTTGGCGCCGGTTTCCTCGTTGATGTCGAACACGATGAGCCGGATGGTCACCTTGAGCGGCGCCGCATAGGTCATGTCGCGCCGCTGGCACTCGTCGACGTCGTACTTGGGTGGTTCGAATTCGTACTGCACGAATTCCAGCGTCGCCCGCTCCGAGAAATCCGAAATTGGAAAGACCGATTGAAAAACAGCCTCCACTCCGGAGTCCGGACGCCCGCCCTCCGGTTCTTTCACCATCAAAAAATCGTCATAGGAGCGCTTTTGAACCTCGATGAGGTTCGGCATCTCCGCAACTTCCGAGATGTTGCCGAATTTCTTTCTAACGCGCTTACGGCCGGTGAAGGTCTCCGCCATGCTTGCTCCTCGTCCGTTTCTCGGCGAGGCGGACGTGCAGCGGCTCGATCTGCTGCTCCCAGTCCACCTCTCCCATGGGCCGCCGGCCAAGCCATGCCGGCATTGCCAATTGGGTGCTAACTTCCGCTCTTGCTTGAACAGTTCACCCCACGTTCCTTGCCTTGTACCAAAGATCGTCGAGAGAACCGTTCTTGTTCATATCCAGTCGCGATTGCGGCCCACCCGAGGGCCGGAAAAACCCTCGGACAGAACCCTGAAACACTACTTGAGCTCGACCGTGGCTCCTGCTGCTTCGAGCTTCTTCTTGATCTCCTCGGCCTCGTCCTTGCCGATCGCCTCTTTGACGGCCTTGCCACCCGCCTCGACCAATTCCTTGGCCTCCTTGAGGCCGAGGCTCGTAATCGCGCGAACTTCCTTGATCACGTTGATCTTCTTGTCGCCGATAGCAACCAGGATAACGTCGAACTCCGTCTTCTCCTCGGCTACCTCCTCGGCTCCGGCACCAGGCGCTGCAGCGACTGCGACCGGAGCCGCCGCGCTGACGCCCCACTTCTCCTCCAGCAGCTTGGCCAAGTCGGCGGCTTCGAGTACCGTCAAGCCCGAAAGGTCTTCAGCGATTTGTTCTAGGTTTGCCATTTTCATTCCTCGATTGGTTTGGATCTCGTTTCATTGATCGGTGAATTGCAGAAGCGATGCGGCGGCTGCTGACTAACCCGCGTCAGCTTTCGCTTGAAGGACACGCGCCAACTGCCCGCCCGGCTCTTGAATCACTCGAGCGATCTTCGTTGCTGGAGCTTGCAGCAGCCCCACCAAGATTGCTCTGAGTTCATCGAGAGACGGCAGACTTGCCAGCGACTTCACAGCATTCGCATCGAGAACCGTCGGCCCCATCGCGCCGCCGAGGATCACCAATTTCTCATTCTTCTTGGCAAATTCGACTGCGATTTTGGGGGCAGCGATCGGATCTTCTGAAAATGCCACACAAGTTGGCCCTTCAAACAGATCCTGGATCCCTTCAGCGTCCGTGCCTTCGAGCGCGCGCTTGACAAGCCGGTTCTTCGCCACTTTGACCCTGCCCCCAGCCTCTTTCATTTGGCTGCGAAGCTCGGTCATTTCCGCAACGGTCAAACCGATATAGTGGGCAACCACAATAACGCCAGCTTCGCTGAACGTGTCATGCATCGTTGCAACGAGCTCTTGCTTTTGCGCTCTTTCCACCTGCTCTCTCCGTTTTCACGAACCACACGTCGTGTGGTCCGCCCTTGCAACTTGCCGTCCGAGCAACCGGTCCCATCAGAAGTTGGCACACCGGCTCAAACGACGCCCATCTGCCTGTCCCGAGCCGTGCTCACCGTTTGTGGCAAGTTGCTCTTGCGAGTTCCAAACCGATGTCACAGACGATGCAACCGCCCGCGTTTCTTCGGTTTGCCTCCCATCTCATGCAGGCCCCAAACTCAGGACTTAAGCCGGACGTGGCCATGACCACGCTCGACACCTGCAATCTCGGACAGGTTGAGACCGCCACCCAAAAGGCGCGATCTCCGCATCCGGATTACACCGGAATTCTGTTTCGATCCCGCGCCGGGCAAATGTCTCCCGGCAGCTCTCCTCTTTCTATCTCACAAACCACGCATCTTGCCCCGGACTGACCCGGTGCTCACATCCTCACGCACTGCCCAACAGACTTTGTGGTTCGATCTTCAATCCGGGTCCCATGGTTGACGATATTGCGACCCGCTTGACGTACGTCCCCTTGGCACCCGTCGGCTTGGCCTTCATAACCGCGTCGGCGAGCGCTTTGATGTTCTCGATCAGTTTGCCATCATCAAAGCTCGCCTTGCCGACGCCGGCATGTACGATTCCCGCCTTTTCGACGCGAAACTCCACGGCGCCACCTTTGGCATTGCTGATCGCCTCGGTCACGTTCGGCGTCACCGTGCCAACCTTCGGATTCGGCATCAGCCCGCGTGGACCAAGAATTTTCCCAAGCCGTCCAACCAGGGGCATCATGTCCGGCGTCGCAATGCAGCGATCGAAATTGATGTTTCCGCTCTGCACTTGCGCCACCAATTCTTCGGCACCGACGACGTCAGCGCCCGCCTCCTTGGCCTCGTCCGCCTTTTCGTCCTTTGCGAAAACGGCGACGCGCACGGAACGCCCCGAACCGTTGGGCAACTGACAAACCCCACGCACCATTTGATCCGCATGGCGCGGGTCAACACCCAGGTTCATCGCAATCTCGACGGTCTCGTCAAATTTCGCCTTCGCCCCGGCCTTGATAATCTTGACCGCTTCATCGAGCTCATAAAACTTCGCACGGTCGATGTTTTCGCGCTCCTTGCGGATACGCTTTCCAGCCTTTGCCATCGTGCCTACTCCCGAACCTCGAAACCCATGGACTGCGCCGACCCGGCAATGATCTTCATCGCCTGATCGACGTCATCGGTATTGAGGTCCTCGAGCTTTTGCACTGCGATCTCTCGCACCTGATCCTGGGTGACACTACCGGCAACAATGCGCCCCGGTTCCTGCCCACCTTTGTTGAGACCAGCCGCCTTCCTCAAAAAGTAGGACGCCGGCGGCGTCTTCATCTCAAATGCAAAGGACTTGTCCGCGAAAACCGTGATCAACACTGGAATCGGTGCGCCGGGTTCCATGTCCTGACTGGCCGCATTGAAGGCCTTGCAAAATTCCATAATATTGACGCCACGCTGAGCAAGCGCCGGTCCGATTGGCGGCGACGGGTTGGCCTGCCCCGCTGCAACCTGCAGCTTGATATAGCCTTGAATCTTCTTCGCCATGTTCTCCCTTTCCGGACCAACGGGTCCATCAACCTAAGGGTTCGTGGTCAGGCGAGCCCCAGTTTGGCGAACTGGACTGCCTCCCACGGCGGCTGCAACCGATCGAACTTGGCGATCACTTGAGCCAACTGAACCGGCCCAAACCCTCGGGCTTGCGACCAGCACTCTCAAAAGCCCTACAACCATTCAGGGCCCAACCAACCGCCCGGCGATCAACGATCGCCGGAGCACCTTCCTCAAAGCTTCTCCACCTGGCCGAATTCCAATTCGACCGGGGTTGCACGTCCGAAGATCGATACCGCGACCTTGAGACGCGCTCGCTCCTCGTCAACCTCTTCAACCGACCCATTGAACGACGCGAATGGGCCATCGGCCACTCTAACCTGTTCACCAATCTCGAACGTGATGGACGGGCGCGGCCGCTCGACGCCTTCCTGCACCTGATGAAGAATGTGCGCTGCCTCGTCCTCTGAAATCGGGATCGGCCTGTTGTCTGTTCCCAGAAATCCAGTCACTTTCGGCGTATTCTTGATGAGATGGTACGCCTCGTCGGTCATGTCCATTTTGACGAGTACGTAGCCGGGAAAAAACTTGCGCTCCGCCGGAACCTTGCGGCCCCGACGCATCTCGATCACCTCTTCCATCGGCACCAGGACCTCCTCAAAGAAATCCTGCAGCCCCGCCGCCGCGGCCCGCTCCTTGATCGCTTCAGCGACCTTCTTTTCGAAGTTGGAATAGGCGTGAACGATGTACCAACGCTTAGCCATCCGAATTTGAGCTCTTTATGTTAACTCTTTGTTGCCCGCTGCTTTTTGGTTGCCGTCAGCGACCGACATTTAAGATCAGTCCGACAAACCAGCTCAATATTTGATCCGCTGTAAGAAAGAATAGTGACGCAAGAATCGACATCACCAAAACCATGACCGTGGTAATCACCGTCTCTTTTCGCGTCGGCCAAGTAACCTTTGAAACCTCTGCGCGAACCTGCTGAACGAATTCGAACGGGTTGGTTCTCGCCATCAACAATCGTCCCTTAGGTATGCCGACCAGCCAGAATGAACTGGTGACTTCTGCAACGCCCAACCACGTATCTCGCTCGATTGGCAGGGGTGGAGGGACTCGAACCCCCAGCCTTCGGTTTTGGAGACCGACGCTCTAGCCAATTGAGCTACACCCCTAGTGCCCAGGCACCCTCATATCAATGACCACCCAGAACACCTTGGCGAACGGGGACTCCCTGAAGCAGCCGGCTCGTCGATTTGCCGAACGCGCATTCAAGTTGCACGAATGTCCGATCACACTCGTGTCCCAAAAATTTCGACTCAGATGAAACGGTTGATCCGGCCAACGCGTAACGTTGGCCGCTCCAGCTCACAAACGACCTCAAGAAACCACTTATAATAGGGCTTGACTCACAAAAACAAGCCCCAATGACGATTCTCTCACCCAGACCGGTATCAGAATTGTCACCCAAGCACCATAGCGCAAGCAAAATTTGCTGCAATAACTTCCGTTCAACCCGCAAAATCAATGCATTGCGAGCGTGCCCTGCCTTTCTGCGACCTATGCGACGCCCGCCAACATTGAGGTCGAGGACCTATCGTGTTCGGCAATATCATTAAGAACAATGCCTATGATGCGCTGCCCCAACACTGCCGGCTCCGCCTGGACCGATCATCTCAGCTCTGCGAACCCGGCAATCACCTTACGCCACTGCGACGATTGAACGCCCGACAAAAGGCAATAGCGAAACTTTGGAGCGGGTGAGGGGAATCGAACCCCCGTCTTGAGCTTGGAAGGCTCCTGCTCTACCGTTGAGCTACACCCGCAATTCCAAGTACCGCCGCGGTGAACAGCTGGGCGGGCGGGCACTTCACCCTACCCATCCATCACGCTCTTTTCGAACTTTGCGCGCTTAAACGTCTAATATTTTGGTGGAGGGAGCTGGATTCGAACCAGCGTAGGCTAAGCCAACGGGTTTACAGCCCGTCCCCTTTAACCACTCGGGCACCCCTCCACGAAACAACATGAAATGCCCTCGCATGGCACAGGCAGTCCATAACGAATTCGGCCCCGAACAACGAGTTGGGGCACAACCGCTTTTTATGGTGACTGGCCCCATCGCTGTCAACTCTGAATACGCCGCGAAAGGAGCTGCGATGCGCTCGCCCGGGCAACCGCGATACCGGGTGCAAGCCCTCGGTTCCGTGATACCTTTTCCGACTGGATGGAGGAAACGTGGCCAAACACCGAAAGCCGCCAAGCAAGCAGGCTGGCGCGAAAAATGTAGACAAGAGAGACGGCAAAAATCCGCCGCTCTTCGGCATCCATGCCGTCGAGGCGGCCCTCAACAACCCTGAGCGGGACATCCAACGCCTGTTCGCAACACCAAATGCGGCCCGGCGCCTGCACGCCGCCATCGCCAAGAGCGGAACGCCGGTCGAAACCGTCTCGCCGCGCGACCTTGACCGCCTCATCGGGGCCCAGTCGGTTCACCAAGGCGTAATCCTCGAAACGGCACCGCTGCCCATACCCGATCTTGAAACAATCACCGCAACGCGATCAAGCACTTCAACGTTGCTCGTGGTTTTGGATCAAGTGACCGATCCCCACAATGTCGGCGCGGTAATCCGATCCGCCGCCGCCTTCGGCGCCACCGGATTAATTATGACTCAACGCCATAGCCCACCGCTCGCTGGCGCACTCGCCAAGGCCGCGTCGGGCGCACTCGAGCATGTTCGCATTTCTTTGCAACCCAACCTCGCCCGCGCCCTCCAAGAGCTTGGCGAACTCGGCATCGTTCGCATCGGCCTCGAAAGCTCGGCGCCTAGCCCAATCGAGGGCCTCGACTTGAGCGGTCCAACCGCCCTGGTCCTGGGTGCCGAGGACAAAGGTTTGCGTCGCCTCACGCGAGAGAACTGTGACCTCCTCTGTCACATCACCACACCCGGGCCCACCCCCAGCCTCAATGTCTCGAACGCGGCCGCTGTTGCACTTCACCTCGCTGCAATTCCGCATCACCCAGGCAGGTAGCGAAATTTCCGAACTCCGGCCAAGGCCGAACCGGGCTTAAACCCACCATCTTGTGCAATGGCTAATCTTACCGAGAGGCACCTATTGAACGCTGGTGCAGCAATTTCATTTCCCCAACTCATCCAAAGCCAGCGCCAATCTCGAGGCCACCCGCGCCCGAGACCAGCTGTAACCCTGGTGCAACAACATAGCGTTGCGCGCCAAACCACCAGCAGGCTGTTGCAGAACTCGTGTGGATCGCGACACCTGTCGTTTTTTCGCATCCGACGAGAAACGACGCGCAGCGCGATGCGGTTGCATCGGGCCAGCGACGCGACGACGGCCGGGGCGAAAAAAC
>JAUVMS010000144.1 GCA_030600135.1 Hyphomicrobiales bacterium
CCGCGTTGACCCGCCTGCATCGCCCTTTGGAGCCGAGCGACCTGTCACTCACGGGCACCGCATGGCAGCGCCTTGCCTACGACGAGCTTCTCGCCAACCAACTGGCGCTGGCGATCGTGCGCCAGAGCGTGCGCGCTACGAAAGGCCGCAGCATCGTTGGTAACGGCACCGTCGCCGCGCGCATCCGCGAGGCCCTCCCGTTCTCGCTGACGAACTCGCAGGAGACCGCACTACGCGAGATCGCCGACGATATGGCCGCGCCACGCCGCATGTTGAGACTGCTCCAAGGCGATGTCGGCAGCGGCAAGACGGTGGTTGCGCTGCTCACCATGGCGGTCGGCATCGAGGCGGGGGCCCAAGCTGCCCTGATGGCCCCGACGGAGGTTCTGGCCCGCCAGCACCTGGAGACCATGGAGCCGCTGGCGCGTGCCGCCGGGTTGACCATCGCCCTGCTGACGGGGCGCGAGAAGGGCCGCCCGCGAAAGCAGATCCTGACAATGCTCGCCGAAGGCCAGCTCGACTTTCTTGTCGGCACCCATGCCCTCTTTCAGCCCGACGTCGTCTTCAAGGACCTTGCTGTCGCCGTCATCGACGAACAGCACCGCTTTGGTGTGCATCAGCGCCTAGCCCTTCAGAGCAAGGGTGGGACTTATGGCGCCGACGTCTTGGTCATGACCGCGACGCCGATCCCCCGCACGCTCTTGATGACCCATTATGGCGATCTCGATGTCTCGCGTCTGACCGAAAAGCCGGCCGGGCGCAAGCCCGTCGCCACCCGTGCGGTGCCGGTTGAGCGCTTGGAGGAGGTCTACCAGGGCCTTGCACGCGCCCTCCATGACGACGCGCAGGTCTATTGGGTCTGTCCCTTGGTCGAGGGCTCGGACAAGGTCGATCTCGCCGCCGCCGAGGAACGTGCCGCTCATCTTCGCCAGTATTTCGGCGACAAGGTCGGGCTGATCCACGGCCAAATGTCCGGCGCCAATAAAGATGCTGCCATGGCGGCGTTCAGCACTGGTGAGCTGGCCATCCTCGTATCGACGACGGTGATCGAGGTTGGTGTCGACGTCCCCAACGCAAACATCATGGTGATCGAGCATGCCGAACGCTTCGGTCTCGCGCAACTGCATCAACTGCGCGGCCGAGTCGGACGCGGCGAGCGTGCTTCGTCATGCATACTGCTCTACCAGACCCCGCTTACTGAGACGGCCAAGGCTCGGATCGAAACCATGCGCTCGAGCGACGATGGATTTGTCATTGCCGAAGAGGATTTGCGATTGCGCGGAGGTGGCGAAGTTCTCGGCACCCGCCAGAGCGGCCTTCCGGAATTTCGCATCGCCCACGTGCCGAATTTCGAGGAGTTGCTTGGCATGGCGCGCGACGACGCCACGCTCGTCATGGACAACGACGCCGCCCTCTCGAGCGAACGTGGAGAGGCGCTTAGAACGCTTCTCTATCTATTTGATTGCGACGAGGCCGTTCGCCTTTTCCGGGCAGGCTGAGCAGCCTGCTCGGTATATTCTGGCGTAGCCCTACTCTTGTGTTCGGCCGTGACAGTCTGACCGTCCGCGGCAGCGATGTCGCTCGCCGGCGGCTTTTCGGGTTCGTGATCGTTTTTTCGGCTCTGTTCAGCCAGCCTCGCCAATTCCTCTTGATGGGCCGGGGTAACAAGCCCGGCTGAAATGACCATCTTTGCCGCCTCCTCGACCGACATGTCGAGTTCGACGATATCGCCCCGCGGCACAAACAGCAGATATCCTGACGTCGGGTTCGGCGTTGTCGGCAGGAAAACACTCAATAGCTCGGTTTCTCCTTCCCACTTGTGCGCGATTTCGCCCTTGGTTTCGGTCGAGATGAAGACGATGGCATAGAGCCCCTCGCGCGGCCACTCGATGATCCCGACTTTCTGAAAGCTCGTGCTGCTCTGCGAGAGAACAGTCTCGAAAATTTGCTTTAGTGCGCGATAAACGTTGCGCACGACCGGCATTCGGCCAAGCATCATTTCGCTGTAGCTAATCAATGTGCGGCCGAACAAGTTGGCCGCCAGCGCGCCGATCACCATCAAAATGAACGTTGCGAAGATGAGTCCGACGCCCGGCAAGGAAAATGGCAAATAGGTGTCCGGATTGTAGATGTCGGGAACGAGCGGCTTCACCCAGGCGTCGATGACATTGATGAACCACCAGACGATGTAGAGCGTTATGCTGACCGGACCACCGATGATGAGGCCGGTTAGGAAGTAATTCCGCAGACGCGCCCCGACGTGCAAGGACCCGCGGCCCCCGTCGGCCTCGGCCAACCGGGCCAGCGCCGCAGTATGTTCCTCCTGGCGTGATCGCTTGGAGCCGCCCGCTCCGTTTTTACCGCTATGTTCGTTCATGAGTAAACGGGCAAGACCCCCACGATTCCGCTGTACTGTTCGACCTGGTACGAACGTGCTGTGATGATTGCAAGCAAGCGCAACCGATTGCCCTCGCTCAGATGCTATGTTGGCCGCCAAACGTTCGACCTGCGGCACCACAAATCAGTCGCAGCGCGACGCCGCAGCTAAGGTCCGAGCGATTCAAAAAATTGCAGCGAACCACTCTGACATCTTGGTGACGCCCTGTCAGCCCGTCCGAACGGCTAATCGTTTGTTTTCGGCGCAATTTTCCTACGAGGCTCAGCCCAAATTGCAACTACTGCAGAAACTGACCACACGGGCACTACCATTCCGCATTGATTGTCTTATCGTTACCAACGCCTGTGCCGAGGCGAGATCGCGTACTTATCATTTCGCCACAAGGAAACAGTCAACGCCAGAGCGGCGCAGCTTCGTGCAAAGCGAAAGCGAGTCTTTTTCGGACCGAAACGGGCCAAGCCGGACCCGATAAAACCTTCCCATGTTGCCGAGCACGGTCTCATCGATCCGCGTTTGATAGGACGCGAGCAACTTGGCGTGCTTCAGCGTCAAGTCACTGGCCAATGACCTCGCCTCGCCAAGACTGCGGACGGTAGCCACTTGCAGGTTGAATTTCCCCGCAGGCGTCGCCGCGCTTCTCGCCGGTTGAGCGGCGGCAACCTTTGTTGTCGCTTGTCGCCCGGCGGTCTGCAGTGGTTTGCCTGAATGCGTCCGCAATGCGGTCTTTGATTTCGCCGAAGCAACCTGCGGTTTCGCTGGCGCGGTAGAGCCCGAAGAACCGAAAATACTGCTAAAGAACGATGTCACGCTTGAGACCGATTGGCCGATTCCGGATGAGCCTTCCGGTTGTGGTGGCCGTGCCGGCGCCTGTGCTTTCGCGGTTGTGTTTGCACCACCCGATATGGCCGTGTTCCAAGCCGGCGGGTCGACCGCGCGAACCGCTGGTGCCGCCGTCCTGTGAGCAGAATTCGCCAGTTTGGCCGGGCGAGGCGCGGTTACAGTCGGTTGCACCGCCGCGGTCTTAATCGGATTTTGTTGCGCCGGCGGTCTCGCAAATGACGATTGGTCACGCACGCCAAACGGGGCATCCGCTCTGCCGCTATGGTTCGATTGTGCAAGCGACGAAGCACCCCCTGATGGAGTTGCTGACTTACCGCCCGAACCGCCGCCGGAGTTGCCGCTGCTGAACAGATTGTTGAGCCCACTGCTCTGCCAAAGGCTGGAGAGCCCTCCGCTGCCAGTACTCCCAGACGCTCCCGGTTTGGGCGCCGCCGACTGCTGACGCGCAACGGTCGCTTTCGGCGCACCACCGTTCAAGCTTGAGTTCCAACCGCTGGTCTGCGCACCAGCATGTGGGCTTGGCGTGGTCGACACGTCACTCGTCTTGGTGGCAACGGCACCGGTGGCCGGTGCAGCCGTCGTCGGCGCCAGGGCAGCGGTTCTCTGACGCGCCACGCGTGCCGGCTGGGAAACCCCAGCGGTGCCATAGGCATTTGCCCTTTTGGCCTCGGCATTTTTGCGCTCTTCTGGTGTCAACCTGCCGAGCCATATGGCGCTTGTCAAATCAGCAATCGCCTGCGCCGGCTTGCGCATCGCCTCATAGGCCAGGCCACGCCCATAGTAGGCTTTCGCCGTTTCCGCAGGCGTCAGTTTGCCGGAGCCCAGCGCATCGGTCAGCCGCTTGACGGCGACCGTGTTCTTGCCAACCTTGAGTGCCGCAAATCCGTCCTTCAAGAGCGGATTCTGAGCCGCTGCCGGCAAAGCCATCACCAGCAGAAGCATAGCGAGCGCGCCACCTAGACGGCGGCAATTTCGATATACGATTTTCGCCATAAATGCCTGATCCCGAATCAATTCCGGGTCGCCCAGTCGAATCCAAAGATACGACAAGCAACAAAATCAGGCAAATCGAGGACCGGAAAACAATTTCGTCACTCGACGGTCACAGATTTTGCCAAATTGCGGGGCTGATCGACATCGGTCCCCTTGAAAACCGCCGTGTGATAGGCGAGCAGCTGCACGGGAACGGCGTAGATCAGCGGATTGACGAATGGGTGCGCGCGCGGCAGCGACACACAGGACATCGTCTCGCAGCCGAACCTATCCTTGTCGGCATCAGTCAGCAGAATGATCTGCCCACCTCGCGCCGCGACTTCCTGCATGTTTGAGACGGTTTTCTCGAACAGATGATCATCCGGCGCCACGACAATCACCGGCACATCCTCGTCAATCAGTGCAATGGGGCCGTGCTTGAGCTCGCCCGCGGCGTATCCTTCCGCGTGAATGTAGGAAATCTCCTTCAACTTCAGCGCGCCTTCCATGGCGAGCGGGAAGTTGATACCGCGCCCTAGGTAGAGTACGTCGCTCGACCGGGACAGCTCGTGCGCGATCTGTTGGTACGCCTTTTCGTCGCGCAATATTGCCGAGATATGCCTCGGCACTTGCGCCAGGGCGTCGACCAACTCGGCTTCCTTGGCCTCGTCGATATGGCCACGCGCACGGCCCGCGGCAATGGCGAACGCAGCCAGTACGGATAACTGACACGTAAAGGCCTTCGTCGATGCGACACCGATCTCCGGGCCAGCGAGGGTAGGCAAGACCGAATCGGATTCGCGCGCAATCGTCGATTCTCGAACGTTGACGATCGAGGCAATGCTCTGCCCGCCCTCCTTGCAGTACCGCAGAGTGGCCAGCGTATCCGCCGTTTCGCCCGACTGTGAGACAAAGATCGACAGCCCACCGTCCTGAAGCGGCGCCTCGCGGTAGCGAAACTCCGACGCAACGTCCACTTCCACCGGCAAGCGCGCCCACTGTTCGAGCCAATACTTGGCAACGACGCCCGCATAGTAGGCAGTTCCACAGGCTGAGATTGTGACACGCGGCACCGTCGCGAGATCGACACCGACATCGGGGAATTTCACCCGCCGCTCACCGAAGTCCAGGTAGTGCGCCAGCGTGTGGCTGATGACCTCCGGCTGTTCATAAATCTCTTTTGCCATGAAGTGCCGGTGATTGCCCTTGTCGACCAAGAATGCCGAGGCCCCCGATTTCACAACCGGCCGTTCCACCCGCTCGCCGTTGGCTTGGTAGATTTGCGCACCGTCCCGGTTCAACACCGCCCAGTCGCCATCTTCGAGATAGGTCAGCGTATCCGTAAACGGCGCCAGCGCGATGGCGTCGGACCCGAGGTACATTTGGCCTTTGCCGAACCCAACCGCCAGCGGACTTCCCTGCCGCGCACCTATCATCAAGTCGTCCTCACCGGCGAAAATGATCGCCAGCGCAAAGGCGCCTTCGAGCCGACCAAGTGTCTTTGCCACGGCGTCCTTCGGCGTCGCGCCGTCGGCCATCTCTTGGGCAATCAGATGGGCGATCACTTCGGTGTCGGTTTCGGTGGCGAATTGGCTCCCTTTGGCGCCGAGTTCGTCGCGAAGCTGGCGAAAATTCTCTATAATGCCGTTGTGTACGACCGAGACGCCGCCAGCCACGTGCGGGTGTGCGTTGCGCTCCGTCGGCGCCCCATGTGTCGCCCACCGGGTGTGGCCGATCCCGGTATGCCCCGTCAGCGGATCTTCCGCCAATCTTGTCTCCAGATTGCGCAACTTTCCTTCGGCACGACGCCGGTCCAAATGGCCATTTTCAACCGTCGATACACCGGCGGAGTCGTAGCCTCGGTATTCGAGCCGCTTAAGGGCGTCGACGAGTTGGAGCGCGACGGCCTCTTTCCCCAAAATGCCCACAATCCCACACATCTATCGAAACTCCCTCGGTCATGCGGTGCCACATCGCCGTGGCGCCGGTTCGCGACGCTCGCCAAGCCCGCGTCACGTTTTCTTGCGCAGCTGCTTCTCGCGATACTTTTCAGTCCATCCGGCAAAGTCGCGCCGGCTCGCACGTGTCACACTGAGCGCCCCCGCTTCGACATCTTTGCCCGATATCACGCTGCCGGCGCCGACATAGGCATTGTCACCCACCTTTATCGGGGCGACGAGAGCGGTGTTCGAGCCGATAAATGCTCCGGCCCCAATCTCCGTTTGGCTTTTGACGAAACCGTCGTAATTGCATGTAATCGTCCCGGCGCCGATATTTGCGCCGGCACCCACATTGGCATCGCCAATGTAGGTCAAATGGCTGGCCTTCGCGCCCGCCTGAAAAGTTGCATTCTTGACCTCGACGAAATTGCCGACGCTGGCATCAGGGCCGATGGTCACACCGGGCCTCAGCCTCGCAAACGGTCCGACCTCGGCCCCCTTGCAGATCCGCACGCCAGCCTGGCTCTTGCGATCGATGCCCTGGAAATGGCAGTTGGCCTTGACGATCGCATTGTCTTCAATCACCACGCCTGGCCCGAGGAATACGTTGGGCTCGATCACCACGTCCCGACCGACTTGGGTATCGTGACTGAAGAATACGCTGTCGGGATCGATGAGCGTTGCCCCGTTAGCCATCACGTCGGCGCGCCGCCGCGCCTGAAACTGGCGTTCCGCATAGGCGAGTTGCGCCCGCGAATTGATCCCAAACACTTCGGTTTCGCTACAGGACAGTGCCGTCACCTTCAGTCCCCTTGTACGGGCAATCTCAACGACGTCCGTCAAATAGTATTCCGATTGCGCGTTCGTGTTACCGACTTCGTTCAACAAAGTGAGCAAATGCTCTCCACGAAACCCCATCAGGCCTGAATTACAGAAATCGACCTCTCGCTCGGTCTCGGTCGCGTCCTTTTCCTCGCGAATAGCGATAAGATTTCCGTTGCCTTGCGTGAGGAGCCGTCCGTAGCCCGTGGGGTCTGCGGCATGGAATCCGAGTGCCGCGACCTGCGCCCCGTCCGAAACCGCCTGCTGCATCCGCTCCACAGTCGCGGCGCCGAGCAGCGGTGTATCGGCGAACAGCACAAGGATATCGCCACGGTGGCCCTCGATCGCGGTCCGCGCCGCCAACACCGCATCGCCCGTCCCATTCTGGCCGAGCTGCACGAAGACCTCGGCCTCCGGGTCCAGCCGCGCCACCTCATCTCGGACGTTGTCCATATCTGGCCCGACAACCACCGCGGTGCTTGCCGCACCTGCCGCGGTCGCCACCTTGATGACGTGCCCAACCATCGACAGCCCGCCAATAGCGTGCAGCACTTTGGGCAATGCGGACTTCATTCGTGTTCCCCTGCCAGCGGCAAGGATAATGATCAGCAATGGTCGTTTGCTCATTTCGCCTCGAATTTTCATCGTTCGCAGCACATCGGTCTTACACGAAGCCGACTAGATGTTGTCCATTCCGATATTCAAATTGCATTACATCGTATAACGACAATGCACGCGCGCGGTGCCGCAGGGGCGGTTGCCGCAATGTCGGCGGCAACCGTTGGCCGCCACGAAGCCGTCGCGCCACTCTGATGATCGGATGCGACAGTCTTGAATATTAAATTGAAACCAAGAGCTGCTGTTTTGAGTTTGATTGATGGATAATGTGGAATTTTGCTTTCAAAGGTGTTGAGTGACAAGTAGAAGTATTGCAGAAATCTTGAATGTTTA
>JAUVMS010000159.1 GCA_030600135.1 Hyphomicrobiales bacterium
CGTTCTTGTCGTAGAGAGAAAAACCTTCTGAAACTGTTTCGATAGCTGCGGTCAGAATTTCCCGGTTCCGCATCGCCTCGTCACGCGCCAAACCCAACTCGGCGGTACGCTCGGTCACACGATCTTCCAGCGTATCCCGCGCTGTTCGAAGATCTTGCTCATAGACTTCCTGCTCCGCCTGCATCTCATTGAAGGCGGTGATCACCTGTCCCAACTCGTCGCCGCTTTTCCACTCGACCAGCTCCCGTCCACCGCCCGATTTTGCTTTGTTGATCGATGAGAGTAGCTTTTCAAGCGGGGAACCAAGAATGCGCCTTAGTGCAAAGAGGGCGGCTGCGACTTCCATCGAGACCGCAAGGAGTGCAATGCCTGCGGCAATCAAAAGCCGGGTACGCGTTCGCGCCCAGACGGTACTTGTGGTTGCAACAAACTCCAGCTTCCCGATTGTTTTCGGTCCGGCCCCGGCGTCATGTACCACTTCACGGCGGAAGATCAATTGGTCAGACGCGTTCTTTGCGTCACCAACTTCGCGCATCAACGAACCGTCTTCTCCGTAGATGCGTGCAATTAGCACGTCGCGATTTGTGACGACAGCCTCTAGGCTGAGCTTGATTTGCTCGTCATCGAGATTCCACAGGGGCGTTGCAAGGGCAGCACTTTGGGTGCCTATCATGCTTTCGAGCGTCTGATTGAGGCGGTTGATGGCGTTTCGATGGGTCATCAATTCCACGACAGAGAACACACCGATGACCGTCAGAAATATTAACGGGATCGTCACGCGAAGAAATTTTCCGCGGAGCGTCTGATGGCGGCGGACCGCACGAGGCTCGGTGTCGGATCGGGCTGCTCGAACCGGGCTCATCGTTTTCTCATCTTCCGCGTGGTTGCGAATTACCCTGTAGCCAATAGTGACACCTGGCGGGCTCACTCGTATAGTCCTTGATTGGCGAACCCGACATTTCAATAGAGTGAGGGGATCCTGTGGTGCGTGATTTGCGTGCTTGGATTTTGGTTGCTTGCGGCATCGGTTTTGGAGGATTTGGTGTACTCGCCCAGAACGACCGCTTGCGTTTCGTAACACTCGAGTTTGCGCCATTCATTTATGGAGAAGAGGGAAAAGTTACCGGCCCCGGCCGTGACGTCATTGCAGCGGTTTGCGCAGAAGCCGAAATCGAGTGCACCTACGATATATACCCCTGGCGAAGGGCCCAGAAGCTCATACGTGATGGCGCTGCAGATGGCATGATGGTGATCGGCAGAAATCCGAAGCGGGAGAAATGGGTGCGTTTCTCACCGCCAATGTTTCGAACCGAATACGGATTCTTTGTCGGATCGGGCGATGGTCTATCCTTTTCTGACCTGTCGCAGATCGCCGGTTACAGAATTGGCGTATTTGCACCGTCCAACACCGCAAATTCCCTAAAAACAATTCGTGACAAGATGGCGGCAAAGGGGCTTGAGCCAATCCAGATTGAAGAACGCCCCGACGATGCCTCGGGATTGAGAAAGGTTTCAGTTGGACGGCTGGACGCAGTTTACTCGAACCGCGATCGCGGTTTTTCAATCCTCAAGGCGGAAGGGATTGATGGCAAGGTTCGATATGCGGGCGCGCATCGCGTTCTCAAATACTATTCCGGTTTTGCGCGCGCCTTCCCCAATCAAGCACTACTCGATCGTTTTGATGCTGCTTGGAGCAAACTCTTCAGACGCGGCGAAGCGCAAAAAATCATTGCCGGCTACAGCTTGGAGCCGGCGCTGCAGGACTGACATTTGGCGAGAAAAACATGAGCTGGCGCGTGGGTAGCCGAAATCTATCCGGGCAGCTGACTTAGTTGGAACAAACGGCCCCACACATCTACGTCAGCCTACATTTCGTCACTTGCCGCACACACCCTCAACGGCACGCCCGGAGGAGGCCGCGATCGAGATGAAAATGATCGCGGTGGAGTTTGTTGGCACCTGGACCAAGGGTGACGCGGAAGAAGCCGCAGGCGCCGGAGTGGATTTCGCGAAGGAAGTCAGCCTTGGGGCCGCCTTGTGGCCAATCACGCAGCACGCTCACGCGCTTGCCATTGGCGAGCGTAAATCCGGTGATGTCGATGGCATTGGCTTTGGCGTGCTCGCTCTTGATCTTGATGTAGCGGCCGATGCTGCCCCTGATGTTGCGGCAGGAATAGCCGCCGACATGGCTAATTTTGGTCACGCGCGCGCCAAGAATTCGCTTGGCTGCCGGCTGAACCTTGTGCGCCACCCAGAGTGCCAGCCCTGCCGCCATGGGGCAGGTCGTGCGAATGCCGATAGCGGCGGCGCCGGCCTTGCCCACACGGTAGGCGTTCACCCAGCCGCAGCCATTGGGCAGGACCCGATCCTTGACCGGCGCGGCGGTGATTTGCGGTAATTGGAACACGCGACGGCACATGGCGCGATCCTCTGCCAGTTCGGCAATGCGCCAATCGATGAACCAGCCGGAGGGGTCGGCCAAATTGACCGGTGCAAAGGGCGAATAGCGCGCCGGAACGTAGCCGGCCCGCAACATGAACAGGACAACGACCAACAACACGACGACTAGCAGCTTGACCGTGTTGGGGACAAACGGAATGCGCCTGGCCCGAGCACGTTTTTGCATATCTCACCCCCTTGGCGAACGAGCACAACAGTCGAGCGGGTGGCGGTTGTCAATGGGTGGGTAGAGAGAGATGGTGAAGACCACAATGCCTTGTCTCTTCATGTTGCGGCAAATTTTGCGCGCCTGATTATTGGAATTGCCATTGCCTGGCACGTGTTCAACGTTGAAGATTCCGTCGGTCATGAGCAAGGCGGCTTTGACGGTCTTTTTGTCGTCATAGGGCCTGGGCTCGCTCTCGCTTGGCCAAATGTCTTTCCAACGGGGGGACAGAATGTACCAGGACCAAGCCACGCCCAAGTGTCCGGCAGTATCGCCGCTCGCGCCAAACATTCGGATGCCATCCTTGAGCGCCTGCTTGTCGTTGCTCAACGGAACGATCTCGGCAGCCGGGCAACCCTCGCCCAGCACATCCGGATTGAGGTAGGTCGCTGGCGACTTCGGCGGCGCTTGGCGGAAGGCGGCGTTGCCTCCGCGTTCAGCGACGCACGCCTGGCTGCGATTGTTGGTTGCGACCTCAGCAAACCGACCAGCGTTGACCGCACTGGAATACGGCGCAAAGCCAATACGTACTTTTCGGGCTGGACTGTGTTCGTCAATCAATATGTCAACGATGTCGGTGGTGGCGGCGCGAAGGGCATCGATTTTAGAGCCCCGCATTGAGCCGGTCATGTCCAGCATCATTGCCAGTTCGAGATCGGTGATGTTGTAGAGTGCCGTTGATGACTTCGTGAATTCGAACCGATCCATGTTGAATAGTCCGCCGAAATAGGTCTCGACGTCGGTGTCGACCGCCACCGTTATCGCCTCGGTCTCAGGATCGATGAAAACCTTGAGGTTTTTGAAATCGGCTTTCTTGCCACCGCCTCGCTCAATGTTCGCCTCAAAGAACTCATGGGCGACAGCGAGCAATTCGTCGCCTCTGGCACTGCGTTCCCGATAGGCTTTGGCTGCGGCTAGGGCCGACGCGTCGAGGGCACTGCTCGCTTGATTTGCGGCGTTGTAGGCGCGGGCGCCGTCCACCATGAGGCCAGTAAATCCTAGAATGACCGTGATGCAGACGGCGAAAATTATTGCGATCGCTCCTTCTTGATCGCGACGAAATGAATTGAACAGCCGATGCATACCGATATCCTCTTTCGACAATCGAGTAATTTGTCGTCATCGGTGCAATGCACGGGCGAAACAGGCCGGATATGCGTGTCTACAGAATTGCTGCGATTCAACAACCTTTCCCGTTTGTTAATCGACAGTCAAACTTGCAGATAATGAAAGATACAATCATCCGTCTACAGAATACAAAGACTCAATTCTCACTTTCCTCTCAATTTCCCGTCGAATAAATCCGCATACTTGCCAATTGTTGTAACTGGAATCATCCTTGTGCAAACTTTTTGATCAAGACGACAATAGATTGATCAACTTGTACTTTGTAATTCTCGAGTTGATTGAGAGCACGACATGTCCCGGGCCAACTGCTCGCGCCAATTCGGCAACGGTCGCTCGTTTCGAAATGGAGCCAAGTGTACGAATTTGGAACGTGTGCTCAGATCTTCGAAATTGACTACGAAATCAGAAGTCTGACGCGATGCCCTTCTTTTCCCAGTCGCCATAGCGAACCGGGTCCGGGCCCTTGCGGCCACCGACTTCTTGGGGTTTGTCCTTGGCAACAGCCTGTTCGCTCTGTTGGCATTGACGCTGCTTGGCCTCGGCCAGTGCACGCTTGGCCGCGGGTGATAGCTTTCTGCGCTCCTGCGGCTCACTGTCGTCGTGCTGATTTGCCATGGATTGTACCGTGACGCGGACTGGTTCCGTTGCGCTTGGTCACCTATATGTCTGGACGGGTTCCGACCAACGTCGGTCGGCCGGACCGAGTTCGCACACCTCAGGCGGCGCCACTAGGCTACAAGCGACATTCCAGTCGAAGGGACAGCAACAAATGAATTACGTCAAGACCGCAATGTTGCTCGCCGTGATGACGGCGCTCTTCATGGGGGTCGGCTTCATGATCGGCGGCCAGAGCGGCTTGATCATCGCGTTCATCATTGCGCTTGCGATGAACATTTTCAGCTATTGGAATTCCGACAAGATGGTGCTGCGCATGACTGGCGCCGTTGCAGTGGACGAGGCCGAGGCGCCGGAATTCTATAGTATCGTGCGCCAGCTGGCGGACAATGCCGAGATGCCCATGCCAGCCATCTACATTATGCACAACCCGCAGCCGAATGCCTTTGCAACTGGGCGCGATCCGGATCACGCGGCGGTGGCGGCGACCACCGGTCTGCTCGACATGTTGAGCAAGGAAGAGGTTGCCGGTGTGATGGCCCACGAGCTTGCGCACATCAAGAACCGCGACACGCTCATCATGACGATCACCGCGACGATTGCCGGCGCGATCTCGATGCTTGCCCAGTTCGGGCTCTTCTTCGGTGGCTCGCGGGACAACAACAATCCGCTCGGGTGGATTGGCGTCCTGGTCGCAGCGATCGTGGCGCCGCTGGCTGCCGGCCTGGTGCAAATGGCAATCAGCCGAACGCGGGAATATGCGGCCGATCGGATGGGTGCGGATATTTGCCAACGGCCAATGTGGCTCGCTTCGGCGCTCGCCAAGATTTCCAACAAAGCCCATCTCATTCGCAACGACGTCGCCGAGCACAACCCGGCCACGGCTCACATGTTCATCATCAACCCGCTCTCGGGCGAACGCATGGACAACCTTTTCACGACCCACCCGGCGACCGAAAACAGGATTGCCGCGCTCAAGATCATGGCGGAGGATTGGAACCAGCTCGAAAACTACGATGAAAGCAGACGGGAGCAAGGTCCGTGGAGCGACCGCTCGAGGAGCTACGAAGATCCGGACGCAGGGCAACCCGGACCATGGGGCTAAGAGCAGGTCGTGGCCCATAGGCAGCGAAACCGAGTGCCAAAGCGACCCACGAAAAATGGCAAGCGTGCGCAGGATTCGCGACCGCGGCCACCGGCCGGTCTCGCATCGCGCAACGTTGCGGTTCACCTCCTAGGCACGGTTCTCGTCGACCGGACAACTCTCGACGTGGCGCTTGATAAGGTGAGCAAAACAGGATCGTTCGCCGATCTATCTGGGCGAGACCGGGCGTTTGCACGCATGATCGTTATGACGACTTTGCGGCGGCTTGGACAAATCGACGACATTCTTGGCCAATTCATTGCCCGTTCGCTGCCAAAAGAGTGTGGGCGCCTGCGCGAGATACTGCGTGCGGCGGCGGCGCAACTGCTCTTTCTCGATACGCCATCGCACGCCGTTATCGACATTGCCGTACGCCAGGTGCAAGGCGACCGCAGAGCGCGACGCTTCGATAAGCTCACCAATGCCGTACTGAGGCGTATGGTGCGAGAAGGCAGCCAAATCCGTGAGCGGCAGGACGCCACGCGGCTCAACACGCCAGATTGGTTGTGGGAGCGATGGCAAGCTAGCTACGGCGCTGATGCGACACGCGAAATTGCCGCCGCGCACCTCAATGAACCGGCGTTGGACTTGACCGTCAAATCCGATCCCGCAGGTTGGGCCGAGCGTTTGGGTGGTCTCATATTGCCCTCCGGGACCGTACGTCTTCAGCATCGCGGCCGGATTGAGGAACTCGAGGGCTACGACGCCGGCGCATGGTGGGTGCAAGACATCGCCGCGGCACTGCCCGTCCGTTTGTTGGGCGAACTCGAAGGCCTGCGCGTCGCCGATTTGTGTGCCGCCCCAGGTGGCAAGACCGCCCAGCTTTTGTGTGCGGGTGCCGAGGTCGTAACCGTCGACAGCTCGGCGATGCGGATCGAGCGGTTGCGAGAGAATTTGGCACGGCTCGAGCTATCCTGCGAGGTGATTGAAGCAGATGCCGCCGAATGGCGAACCGCCGATCTGTTCGATGTCGTCATTCTCGATGCCCCCTGCACCGCGACCGGCACGATTCGCCGGCACCCCGATATCGTGTGGCTCAAGTCCGAGGACGATGTCGCGCGGTCGGTGGACCTGCAGAAACGCCTGCTCGACAATGCCATCGAGCTCGTGCGGCCAGGCGGGCGGTTGGTCTATTGCACGTGCTCGCTCGAAGCCGAGGAATGTTCGCAGCAAATCGTTCGATTGCTCGATGCGCATAACGAGTTAGAACGTGTCGCGATTCGCGCCGGCGATTTCGGTGGCGAAGAGGCCTGGGTGAACGGCTTGGGTGAGCTTAGGACACTGCCATTTCAACTGCCCGTGCGCGAGGGGCGCCTGTCCGGCATGGATGGCTTTTTCGCTGCCGTCGTCAGGCGACGCGCTTAGCCCGGAATTCTCGCCATCACGCGGATCGGCATCATTTCTTCGGTGTACTTCGCCACGGCACGGCGCCGATCAGGTTGCAGCGGCCGCGCCGACGGGGTATCGAGTCATCAACTGACTGTGACCCTTCCCGATACCTCCCCGAGAACCGACAGAAATGCCTGTTACACAAGGGTTTTCGACTGAAAGCACCGCTCACTGGGTACCGCAGGTTAATCCAAAAAGTTAATCCAAAGCTCTGGCGTCTGACCTCGAAAAAACCGAGGCCAGCATGTCTATTCGCTCACTAAGCCGACTTCTTGATGAAGCGTTCCTGGACGGAACCGAGCACTACTTCGAAGGCTACACGCCCTCGATGAACCCGTACATCGGCCTCGGGCCTCTGCTCGAAGACCAATGGCTCCAGGGCTGGGAGACAGCACAGGCCGACGTCGAGAAGCTCCAGGGGCTGCTAGGCCGACTTCATCAAGACCGAGGCGATATCACCCGGAGGTGCCAGCAGTCGCGCCGCAGTGATCACCACAGGCATCCCGACGCTCGCCGTCGCGACAAC
>JAUVMS010000066.1 GCA_030600135.1 Hyphomicrobiales bacterium
ACTACATTCTCGCGGAACAGAGCCATTCCGTCAATACCATCTGGGGCAACAATCATGCATTACGTCTATCTGGGCATTGCAATCATATTGGAAGT
This sequence comes from Hyphomicrobiales bacterium, assembly GCA_030600135.1. GTDB lineage: Bacteria > Pseudomonadota > Alphaproteobacteria > Rhizobiales > JAUVMS01 > JAUVMS01. The sequence continues at coordinate 96 of JAUVMS010000066.1, forward strand.
TGTGGGCACATCATTCCTCAAGATCGCCTATGTGAAACCAGGGTTCTGGCCGATCACGGTGATCGCAATTTCCTATACCACCTCGCTTGCGTTCATGACGCTTTCGCTTGAGCGCTTTCCGATCGGCCTCGTCTACGCCATTTGGGCAGGCATGGGCATTGCCCTCGTCGCCCTTTCGGGTGTGATTTTCTTCGGAGAAAAAATTCACGCTGCGGGGCTGACCGGAATCGGATTGATTATTGCCGGTGTCGTCGTGCTGAACTCGTTCTCGGAGATGTCCGGACACTAAGGCCAGCGCACGGCGAGCGTGAAAAGTACGCAAATTTGGTTGCGGGCGCGCCGGTTTGAGGGGCGCCGCCCGCTTCCATCCTTGGGCATTCACTAATAATGGAATTTTAATCCGACCAGAACGAGATGGTTGGAGAGATCAGTGCTGCTCTTGGTTCCGTCGAGAGCCGTCAGCTTGATGCCGTCCACTTCAAGATAGCGGTAGCCGATTTCAAGCTCGGTCGCCTGGGCGATATCGATGTTGACGCCACCGCCAACTTGCCAGGCGAACCCGGTGCCACTGTTGTTCATTAAGGATCCGTTCGCACTGGTGCCATGTCTCTTGAAATCAACGTTGCCGAAGCCGATGCCACCGCCAATATAGGGCCGGAAGGGGCCGCCCTGACCAAAGTCATAATAGCGGCTGGCGAGGCCGAGCCAGGTGCTGGTGTCGCCGAAGGAACCGGCACTGCCGGTTTTCGTTCCACCTAGCTTTTGGGTATCGACACTGGAGGACATGTAGGCAACCTCGAGCTCACCCCTGAGGCCGGGCATTCCCGCCCCGCCAAAGTTGTAGCCGGCCATGCCCCCGATGTATCCTGCGGGGTCCTTGTAGGTATTTTTGACATTGACACCGAGCGTTCTGAAGCTTGTGTCTTGAGTGAATGCCGCGCCACCACGAATTCCGACATACCAGCGTCGATGGCCGGCAAACAGCGGATCGAAGGCATCGGGCTCGTCAACGATTTGACCGCCGAGATCGGCGGCCTGCACATTGCCGACCAATACAATCGCAAAGAAAACTTTGGCCGCAAACGCGGCCACAAGCTTGAAAACCCTGATCATCTGCAGACTCCGTGCCCACTCAACCCACGAGGGCCAATTCCCAGTCCCCCCGCAGAAGGCTTCACTCTTTCTGCAGCCTGTCAAACATCGGCTCTCGCGCCCCCGCAGGCGCGAACTGGTTTCTTGTACTTGCTCGATGCCGGCTACCGGTGTGACGCGCGATTGAGGCAAGTCGAAGGCAAATTCGGCGATGTACCGTTCACACTTTGAGTCATGGCATTACGGCTGTGCGGTTGGTTTGTGGACGACATTCAATTGATTCTGCTTGAGACCTCCGGAACGTGATTCAACCTCTATTTTCAAAGCACAATAGGTGAGCGAGGATTCAAATCGCCGTGGTCTGCTGCGCTAGCACCCCGGAGAATTCCTGTGCGAAGTTGTGCGCAACCATGCTTTATGCTCCAATCGAGCATTGCGAAATCCGCCCTGACCATATCTCACTCGACACACCGAGATCAAAACCGCGAAAGGGGTAGGGCTCATGGCTCCACAATTGCCAACCGATCTTGCGTTGTTGGACGAGATCTACAAGATGAACTATGGGCAATTCGTCGATTTTTCGGATGCCAACAAACAGCGAAGCTCAAAGATTTGGGTGCCCATCGATATTGAGACTTTGGCTCGGAAATTTGGCCTTGATCCCGACATCGTGTTCGGTCGCCTTTACTACCACTTGAATGAAAAATTTTCGTTTCAAAACAGCGAGGGATCAAAATCGGAATTTTTCGCCATGCGCATCGGCTCCGACAGGCATTGCATTAATTTCCCCTACCTGTCGTCGATCGTGGCGTCGCTTAAGGACGAGCGGATGAAATTCTTGACGGCAACCCTGATCGCGGGGTTTTCGCTCGCCATCTCGCTCATTTCGATCTTCATCGCCGTTTCGACTTAGGTGTTTGATCTGGCGTCTCAAGCCGGCCAAACCGCGTCGTGCGAGCCGGGGGGCATTGACGGGCGTGACCAATCCACCGGCGTTTGCGAGAATTGAGCGGCGTGGGGGAGCGCTCTGAGCTCGCCAAAACCTGATTTGTAGGTCTTTTGATGGCTTTCCAGCTGCGGGCTCGGGCACCTTGTGCCGTCTGCCACGCGGCCCAGGCTGCGCAGCCATTGTCCGGTTCGGGCGAGCGAAACGCGAACATGCCAGCTGCCACCTTCGCGTACCTGGCGCAGCAAGGCGGCCTGAGCACCAAAGGCCATCAAGAACCCAGACGCATAATCGAGGATTTGCATTGGCATTGCTTTGGGCATCTCCGCGCCGAAGGCTTCCGCTTCGGCATGGTTGAACCCCGTCGCCGTTTGCACCAGCGAATCGAAGCCGCGCCGATCCGCCCATGGGCCGGCATGGCCATAGGCGCTGAGGCTGACATAGACGATGCCAGGGCGCAGGCGTGCCAGGTGTTCGGGACCAAAGCCCAAGGCTGCAAGGCCTCCGGGCCGATAGCCCTGCACGAAGACGTTGGCGTCCTTGGCGAGTTCGGCGAGTTGTGTCCGCCCATCCGAGGTCGCAAGGTCGATGTGCGCTGAGAGCTTGCCGCGGCTGGTATCGATGATGGCCTCGATATTGGGGAGGTTCGGCGAGTTTACGAGCATGACGTCGGCGCCGTAGGCCGCGAGCGTCCGCCCGGCGATGGGCCCTGCCAGAATGCGGGTGAGATCGAGGACACGGATGCCCTCAAGCGGGCGCTCCAAGTGCTGCGGTGCCGGCAGCGCAATCGGCTGGGCATCATCGATCTTTTCGACACTCACCAGCGGCATGTCAGCGAGGGCGTGGTTCTGTGGATGGCGGTCCCACTGATCGAACGAACGTACGGCAGCAACGACCAGCCTGGCTTCGGCCGCGGCCTGCTCGAAATCGGCAGCGCGCCACTCTCTGAGTGCCGCCTCGATGCACGCTCTCTCGACGTCGTCACCGGTCGGGCAACCGAGCAGTTGCAATGCGCCGTCACGATGATGCGCGAAGTTGGCATGGATGCGTACCCACCCCGGATTTGCATCACCACCACAGCGATAGAGCCCCGAGAGTTTGTCCCACATGTCGGGCGCGCGACCATCAATCGAAAAGTGGCCGAAGCACTCTCTGGCGGCGGCAGCCATGTCGACACTCAGGTGCTGTGTGCGGCCCGTCCGAAGTTGCCAGATTTGCAACGTGGCAAGCGCCGCCGCGGCAATGCTGGCTTGCGCCGCCGTGCCGACCGCGAAGGAGGACGGCGCGACGGGATCCGCTCCTGTGAGCGTTACTTGGGACAGGGCATGCGCGGGCAACTGCGAAGACCGCCAAATGGCGCGCAGCGCCTGCGATGCCTCTGCCGGGGAGTCTTGGGACCCCTTTGTTGAGCCAGTGGGCATGTCGCAGTTCTCCAAGATCGAGAATTGGCAGCAGGTTTCGCCGCTTACCGGCACGACACATCGGCGCCGATTGCCGACCGACCGTCGACAGATGCCGCGCCGCGGCCCGCCTCAGCCGCGAATTGCGCCGCCGGTCGCCTTTGTCACCTGGGCGACAATCTTTTTCGCAACGGCATCGATGGCGTCATCGGTCAACGTCTCGCCCTTGGGCTGCAACGTCACCTCGATTGCCAGCGACTTCTTTCCGTGGCCAAGACTTTCGCCTTCGAAAACGTCAAAGACGGTGACGTCGGTGATCAGTTTCTTGTCGGCGGACTGGGCCGCACGGATCACCTCGCCAGCAGCGACGGTGCTGTCGAGCAGGAAGGCGAAATCGCGCCGCACGGGCTGCAAGTCCGATGCCTCGAGCGGGGGACGGGCGCGAGACTTGCGCTTGCTCTTGGGTACCTCCTCGAGCAGCAATTCGAAGGCGACCGCCGGACCTTCGACGTCGAGGTCGGCCAAGGCCGCCGGATGCAGTTCGCCGTAAGCACCGATGATGATTTTGGGCCCGAGGCGAGCAACCGCCGAGCGCCCGGGGTGGAACCAAGCAGGTGCGTCGCGGGTGAGTTGCAGCTTTGAGGTATCGAGCCCTGAGGTTTGCAAAACGGCCATGAAGTCGGCTTTGGCATCATAGACGTCGACCGGACCCGCCGTGCCAGACCAATGACGGCCCGCGCCCGACAACTTTGCCGTACCGAGACGCACGCCGGCAACGGCGGTGAACTGATCCTCGGGCCGGTCGCCCTTGTAGATCTGGCCAATCTCGAAAATGGCCGGGCTGGCGATGCTGCGGTCCAGATTACGCTGCGCAGCCGTCAGGAGGCCGGGGAAAAGCGATGGCCGCATATCCGACATTTCGCTCGAAATTGGATTGGCAAGCTCGAGCGCGGTATCGCCACCACCAAAGAGTTTGGCTTCGGCCCGTCTGATGAACGACCAGTTGATGGTTTCGGTAAGGCCGCGGCCAGCCAGGAGACGGCGCGCCCGGCGAACACGAAGCTGGTGTTCCGTCATGACCGGCTTGGCGACGCCGGAGTGGCGCGGCATGGCGACGGCCGGGACGGTGTCGATACCGACGATGCGGATCACCTCCTCGACCAAATCGGCGGACCCGTGAACGTCGGGCCGCCAGCTTGGGACGTCGACTTTGATTTTTTCGCCCTTGCCGTCGATCTCGAAGCCGAGCTGTTTCAGGACCTTCTTGATCTCGCTGTCCTTGAGTTTGACACCGGTGAGGCGCTCCAATTCGTCGGTGTCGAAGTGAACGGCATGTTTGGGATCGGGCATTTTTCCGGCGATTAATGTTCGGCTTGGGTCCCCGCCGCAGATGTCGAGGATGAGCGCAGTGGCGAGGTCGATCCCTAGTTCCTCGGACTGCGGGTCGATGCCACGCTCGAAGCGATAGCGGGCGTCGGAATGAATGCCCCTGCGGCGGCCGGTCATGGCGGTGCGGACGGGGTCGAAATAGGCGGACTCGATCAAGACGTTGACGGTGCCTTGCGTGCAACCTGTGGAGTCGCCGCCAATGATGCCGCCAAATCCGAGCGCGCCGGAGTCATCGGCAATCACCGTCATATCGCCATCGGCCTTGTACTCCTTGCCGTCGAGCGCAAGGAATTTTTCGCCCTTCTTGCCGAGGCGAGCGTGAATGGTGCCCTTGAGCTTGTCTGCATCATAGACGTGCAGAGGGCGAGCACGGTCGTAGGTGATGAAGTTGGTGACATCAACGAGCGCATTGATGGGCCGCAGGCCAATGGCCCGCAATCGGTCCTGAAGCCACTTGGGCGATGGGCCGTTCTTGAGAGCGCGAATATATCTCCCGGCGAAAATGGGGCAGGCGTCGCCTGCGCCCTTCGGGAACCTGAGCTCAATCGGGACCGGGCAATCATAGTCAGCCTTTTTCTTGTAGCCTTTATCTTCCTTTTTCAACTTGCCGAGACCGGCCGCCGCGAGATCGCGGGCAACACCCCTGACGCCGAGCGCATCCGGCCGATTCGGCGTGATGCCAATCTCGATTGTCGGATCATTGAGGCCGGCAACGTCTACAAAGCGCTCGCCTAGGCGATCGGCCAGTTCGGCAGCTAGGTCGATAACGCCCTCATGGTCGTCTGACAGCTCGAGCTCGCGCTCGGAGCACAGCATGCCGGAGGATTCAACGCCGCGGATCTTGGCCTTGGAGAGCGTGAAGTCGGTGCCGGGGATGTAGGTGCCGGAGGCGGCGAAGACACCGACCATGTCGGTCCTCGCGTTCGGTGCGCCGCAGACCACCTGAACGTGTTCCTTGCCGCCAAAATCGACGATGCAGACGCGCAACTTGTCGGCATCAGGATGCTGTTTCGCCTCGACGACGCGGGCGATGACGAAGTCGCCAAGGCGCTCCGCCGGATCGTTCACTTCTTCGACCTCGAGGCCGATGAGGTTGAGCTTGGCGCAGATGTCCTCCAGCGAGGCATCGGTTTCGAGATGATCCTTAAGCCAGGAGAGAGTGAATTTCATGGGAGCGAATACCAGGTTTCATATGCGATTTCGTGCTGGTGGCGGACAAATACCGCCGTGTATTGGTTGGCATGGCCGACGCCCGCATTATGTCTCAAATGTAAGCCTGCCCGTCGGTGTGGTCCTTCTTGGCGAGCGAGATCTTGCGATAGAGCCAGGCGAACGAAAAGACAATCCGCAACAGCGTCACGGCATAGAACATGCGAAAGACGAAGGCATAGAGCACGAACCAGAAGAGTTCGCGGTTCATGTGCAGCGGCGTCAATCGCCAATCGAAATGCTCCATCCAGTCGAACAAGGCACCGCGGGCCATCAAATCGAAGGCAAACAACATCATGCCGAGCAGGGTCGCAGAGCCTTCGGCGAAAAGAACCACGCCGGCGCCTCTTTGCAGAGCGAACAGACTGACCGAAAAGGTTATGAAAAACAGGAGCATCAGCATCACGAATCCCCGGTAGTAGAGGATGACGCGCTTCAGCACCTGTGTCGAAAAGCTGTAGTCGATCAGCTGCGCGATATCGGTCGACTTGCGATCGTGAAAAAACACGACCGAGACGGCCGCGAAAATCATCGCGAAGGTGTTGATAATCGCAAGCCAAATCGGCCAGGACATTTTCCCATCCCCGTTGCTTGATCCGCACCACCGCCACGCGCACCGGTGCGGCGGCCAGAGACGAACCATTCAAAGCCCATCGTCGTTGCACGCCACCGGCTACTGTCGCCACCTCGGTATCGACGGCCCCGAACAGCTTCAGGACGAAAGACCACCAGCCAATGTCGGCACATCGAGGACCGCAAAGCCGTAATGGCGCAACCAGCGCAGGTCGGAGGCAAACAGGTCCCTGCAGTCCGGCAAGGCATACTTCAGCATGGCGATGCGATCGATCCCCATTCCGAAGGCGAAGCCCTGATAGCGGGCCGGGTCATAACCGACATTGGCCAGCACCTTGGGATGGACCATGCCGCAGCCCAGAATCTCGAGCCATTCACCCGGTTTGCCGATGGCCTCTGCCCCGATATCGACCTCCATGGAGGGCTCGGTGAACGGAAAGTGCGAGGCGCGAAACCGCATCCGGACCTCGTCGACTTCGAAAAAGGCCTTGCAGAATTCCTCCAGGCACCACTTGAGATGGCCCAGGTGGGTCTCGGTGTCGATGACAAGCCCCTCGACCTGGTGGAACATCGGTGTGTGGGTCTGGTCCCAATCGCTGCGGTAGACCCGGCCGGGCGCTATAATGCGTATGGGCGGGTCTTCGGCTTCCATGGTGCGGATTTGAACCGGGCTTGTGTGCGTGCGCAGCACCATGCGTGAGCCGTCCGGCTTCGGCTTCAAATAAAACGTGTCCATCTCCTGGCGAGCCGGATGCTCGGGCGGAATGTTGAGTTTGTTGAAGTTGTTGTCGTCGGTCTCGATGTCCGGGCCCTCGGCGACCGAAAATCCCATGTCGGCGAAAATCTCGGTGAGTTCGTCCCAAACCTGGCTCACGGGATGAATGCGCCCCCCGGCGATGGGGCCGGGGCGAACCGGCAATGTGATGTCGGCTTGCTCAAAAGCCAGTCGCTCCGCGAGCGCCGCCGCGGTCAAACCGGCCTTGCGCACCTCGAGAGCCTCGCCGACCCGCTGCTTCAGACCATTGACGGCTTGGCCAAAGGATTTGCGCTCATCGGGAGCCATGGCGCCAAGGCTCCTCATCAGGCCGGAAATGCGGCCTTTCTTGCCGAGTGCGGTGACGCGCACTTCGTCCAGGGCCGCCAAGTTTGGCGCATCGACAATGGCCCGGCGCAGATCCTCCTCTAAGCCCTTTAGATCGACGTCGGTTGCGGCGTCCATTTGGTCATCTCCAGGATCATGGTGGCGTCGCCCTCCAGGTGCCAAGCAGCACCGTTTGCGCCGATGCCATGGTGGCAGGACTTAGCACGGACAATCGGCCGGCTCCAATGCCGCCATGGTGCGCAATCGGGGGTATCGCTTCTAGGACTGGGCCGCAGCACTCGCCTGGTCAACAAGCGCTTTGAAAGAGGCTGGTTCGTGAACGGCAAGATCAGCCAAGACCTTACGGTCCACCTCAATGCCGGCCTTGTTGAGCCCGTCGATAAATCGGCCATAGGTGAGGCCGTGCTCGCGTGCCGCTGCGTTGATCCGCTGGATCCAGAGCGAACGGAAGTTGCGCTTGCGGACCTTGCGATCGCGATAAGCGTATTGCCCGGCTTTCTCGACGGCCTGGTTGGCGATGCGAAAGGTGTTTTTGCGCCGGCCGTAGTAGCCCTTGGCGGCCTTGATGATTTTTTTGTGGCGGGCGTGCGTAGTAACGCCTCTTTTGACACGTGACATGGCGGTGCTCCTAAGGCTTGTCGATTAGCAGCCGATTGGTGCGCGGCTCGCTATCATCGATCGAACGTGGCGATGGGTTGGTGTGAGCCTGCTGCGTCCGCCTCAGCGGCCGTAGGGCAGGAACGTCTTGACGGCCCTTGCATCCGGGTCGGACAGTACCATCGTGCCACGGGCGTTGCGGATGAACTTCTTGGTGCGCTTTATCATGCCGTGGCGTTTGCCGGCGGCCTGACATTTCACTTTGCCAGTTGAAGTGAATTTGAAGCGCTTCTTAGCACCGCTCTTGGATTTGAGTTTGGGCATTTTGCTCCTCATTTGTCTTGTCGTCAGGGCTCGGCCCCAACATGGCCCAACCTTGGTGGTGGCACTGATCGACGTGCACCAGGCGAGTTGGGCAGGTTGTCGTCCAATTCTCTCGTCTACCTGGGGCCGGATGGGGCACCACTGATTGCCGCCAGACTTGGTCGAACAGCAAACTGCCGCGACGCCAGTGGCTGGGCAGTCCGTGCTGCAATACATCAAAGCCAAAGGCAGAGTTGAGAAGCATTTCGAGCCGCCACGGCATGCCCCGCCGGACGGCTCTCAAGCGCCTTCTATACGCGCGGTTGGTGCAAAAGACAACGGCCGAGCGAAAGCTTCGTATGGCCAAGCAAAATTACCTGACCGCATGCCGTCCTAATAGCCTGAGCGCAGCCGTAGCCGACCCCGCTTGGCAACCAACAGGCGGTTGCGCTGGCGCTCGCGCAGAATGACGAAAAGCCCCGCGCCAACGATTAGCGTGATCCCGACGATCGTCGTGGTATCGGGCAGCTCCCGCCAGAATACGAAGCCCCAGATCGTTGCCCAGATGAGACCTGTGTATTCGAAAGGTGCCACCACGCTCGACTCGCCCAGGCGGTAGGCCTGAGTAAGGAAATAGAAGCCGAACGCCGAGATCACGCCAGCACCTAGCATAAGACTCGTATCGAAGACCGTCGGCACCTGCCATTCGCGCAAGAGAAACTGGATGCTCGGATGGGACGAGGTCGCATATGCGCCATCACCGAGGAGCAATCCAAGCAGGCCGCTGGCGACCAAGTAAAAGGCGGCAGCATAGAACGACATCAGGGCACTGGAATCGTTGCGCCCGATCTTGCGCGACAAGATCACTGAGCCGGCATAGGTGATGGCGCAGAGCACCGCCAAAAGAGCCGCTGGTTCGAAGGCCGCCGCGCCAGGCCGTGTGATAAGGAACACACCCAAGAAGCCGATCACGATGGCGCCCCATCGCCTGGTACCAACAGTCGCGCCAAGAAAAATCACTGAAAAAAGCGTAATGAACATCGGCGACGAAAAGGCGATCGCCACAGTCTCCGCCAACGACAACGCGCTCAACGCCAAATAAAAGCTGACGTATGAAACGAACATGAGCGACGAGCGCAGGAGATTGAGCCAGGGATGGCGAGACTTGAGCGTCAGGGCAGAGCGATCGATGCCGACCAACATGAGGAGCAGTGGCACGCCAATGAGGCTTCGAACAAAAACGATCTCCGTTACCGCATAGTCGCCGCTCAGCCATTTGACCGCCACGTCCTGCAGCGAGAATATTGTAATTCCAGCACAAAGAAATAAAACGCCCGCTACAGAATTGTCGCGCTCAAATGCGCTTAGGCCGGCATCAATTCGCGCTTCCGCCATGGCCATTTCTCCACCACCGAAAAAAGCGACACAAATTCCGCCTTACGCTTCATAACAGAGGAGCGTCAATAGTGATTCTTCGTATTTTCCGTATGAATATCAGGCAGATGTCGCGCCCGAGCTAGTGTGGTAGTCGCAGCGGGACCAACGGCCTTTTTGCGAGACCAGACGCATGCAAATTGGCCGGTTTGTGGCGGGCTGATTTCGGCGGCTGGCAAGGCAAGCTTGCATCCGTCAATCGTCATTGAGAACAAGCTGCCATAAACGGAAAATATATCCGCCGCGCCTTCAATCGCGAACGCACGGCGATACAGGTCGCTTCCGATCGCGCCAACTGGGCATTCAGCCCATGACCGCTCGGAGTCGGCGCTTATACCGAGCCACATTGACGG
>JAUVMS010000295.1 GCA_030600135.1 Hyphomicrobiales bacterium
CCATGCGATCATCGAGATTCGCACCTCGAAAGAAGAGTTGATTTACAATCGAAAACGAGATGAGCGAAAGCGCGTACGCATCTTCGACTACGGCGTGATCGCTGATCTCAACTATATGCTGGGACAGGTCGTAACCGCTGGAACCGGGCGGCGCGCGCAGCTCGACTTCACAACCGCTGCGGGCAAGACTGGGACAAGCACCTCATACCGCGATGCATGGTTCATGGGCTACACAGGCAAGTTTGTTACGGGCGTATGGTACGGAAACGACAACTATCGACCAACCAATCGGGTGACCGGCGGCAGCCTGCCGGCCATGACTTGGAAACAGTTCATGACCGCCGCGCACACCTCACCCAACATTCCCAGAATTGCCGGGCTACCCCTACATCCCAATCAACTTGCCGAACTGGAGCGAATCGAGCTCTTGAAGCGCAATGATCCCGAGCGCGACATCCGCCCCATCGAGGAACGCAAAGTCATATCCAGAGCAACCCGCCGAAGGATCGAGGAAATCGCGAGCAGGTTGAAGGCAGCGCGTACTGGCAATGGAGCCAAGGCTCCCAAGGATGGTGACCGCGCCGACGCCGCCTCAACCGGAACCGTGCGGCGCGCAGCACTGAGAGGCCAAGCGAGCCAATAGGGAACGATCCGAGCACATGGCTCAAGACCGAACAAGACCGGCTGCATCGCACCCGATCCCTGCCGCAGCCTGCTTGGGCCGGACGATGGCGTTGTTCATGCTTCCGGGCCGGCAAACGCCGAAGCACGGTGCAAATCTGGACGAAACATCGCGAGCTGACGAATTGGGGCCGGCGACGCGCCCATTCGCAACGTTGCTCAGCGAACACACACGAGACCAGTTGTGACCTTTCTCGCCAACTTCATCGTCTTCGTGAGCGTCGCGTTGCTAACGGGTCTCGGCTCGGCCTGGTACATGATCGAACACGGTACGCGCCTCACGACAGACCGTATCGGACCATGGATCGTGTGGACGGCGGCTGGTCACGCGGACGCTGACCCCTATACTCGCGCCTATGTCGCGCGATCGGGCCGCCTGCCCATCACCAGCAGCGGCGCCCGCTACTATCTGGCTACTGTCGACGATTCAGGGCGAAAGCTTGATGCCGATTGTGAATACGAGGTCATTGGCCGTGGGCCGACGGCCGAATGGTGGAGCCTTGCCGCCTACGACGGCGAGGGCCAACTCATGCCGAACCCGGCCGATCGTTACACCTTCAGCAGCGCCTCAATATTGCGCGACGAGAGCGGAACCTATCGTATTGTGTTGGCCCGCCAGGCACGTCCCGGAAACTGGTTGCCGGTCAACAGCGATTATCGAGTCATTCTTTTCTTGCGGACTTATCAGCCTGAGTTGATCGATGAGGACGTCGATTCACCAGCTGCCAAACCTGATCTGCCAAGAATCAGGAGATTACAGTGCAGATAACGATGACATGGTTCCGCGGACTAAACTGGTTTTGGATCGCAGCCGGGCTGGTGTTAGGTGGGATTGTTCATATCACGACAATCCTAGCCCTACCGTATCTGGCATCTTCGAGTGCGTGGGCCAGGCTGGAAAACGCGACACCGATAAATACCCTGCAGATTTTGCCGCCCGCCAGTCCGGAGGTTCAGCTTCTTCCCCTGATGGCGCCGGATGTGAGGTATGCCCTGTGTCGCTACGATGTTACGGACGGTCCAGTCATCGTGCGTGCACGCCTGCTCGATCGCTCATGGTCCATTGCGCTCTATACGCCACATTCTTTGAATTTTTATGCGATCTCGGGGGCGGATCTCCAGAGAGTGAACGTGACAATGATCATCACGCAAACGGCGGAGAGCGAAGTCACGAAAATTCCATTGTCGAAGGGTGCTAGATCAAGTGCGATCACCGTCGCTGTGCCTGAGCCAGAAGGGCTATTGCTCTTAAGAGCGCCCTTACGCAGCACGGCCTATCTGCCGATGACCGAATCTGCCTTCACCGAGATGTCTTGCGGACTGGCAGAGCGGTAACGCGTCCGACGTCAGCCCAACTTCAACTAACACGAAATTTGACGAGCAAGACTTGCCGCACCCAGATCCACCGATGTCCCACAGCATGCGGGCCAAAGCTTGTTCTAGTCGCGCAACCGTTCTTTCTGTTTCGGCGCAACGTCAACAGCGCCATCAGCCACAATGGCCTCACCTTCGCGTCGTTCGATGCGAACACCAGGAAATATGACAACTTCGCCCGTCATCTCCTGGTTGCGTTGTTTTGGCGACGATTGCGATCGTAGGCGCGCGCGCCGTTGAAATTCGATGATAGTGGCCATTGGTGCCCCCTCCAGCCCGCAGCCAAAGCTGCCCGCAATGCCACTAAACTCTTCGTCCCCCAAATGGCATTCGGGCTCATTAACACGACTATTTTGCCACTGATTGCACTTAAAAAAGCGTTAACAAGAGAATTACAATTCGAATTCCGCAGACAACGGACCATTTTGGCGGAATGAGGTATTCCCCCATTACTAAGTGATCTCAGATTGCATCGAATTCCAAGTCTACGATTACTGCAGAATGACACCGGGTTTCGAAGATCGACAAAACTCAGCACACGAACTGAACATTCGAACAACTGCTCACCGACTAGCCCGCAAGCCAACCGTCCAGAAAATGGCGTCCAGCCCGATCCTCGACCTCGATGACCCAAAGGTCTGGATCGAATTTTGCGTGACGCCCAATCGTTTCATCGGCCTCTTGTTCGCCGATGCTGTCGCCCTCAAAGCCTACACTCCAGCGTCGTTCGCTATCCATGGCATCAAGGCCTGATGGTGCTGGCGTAAACAACTTCACGCGACCATCAAGCATGCAGATCTTTATGAAGATAGCTCCAGCATCGCAGTCACCACGTCTGGTGAGCACCGCCGGAACTCCTTCGATCTGACAACGCCTAATGTAGGCCTGCACCCAAATCTCAGACTTCAACCGCATATGTGGACAAAGCTGATTTGCGCCGGTCCGGTCAAGCCGGGATATCGAATTGAATTGTGTTGTGTACGAGAAATATCAACGCCACTTTGCCGCCAAATCGAGGCGCGAGGATTTGGTGCGGGTCAATCGCAAAATGAGCCGGCCGGAAACTCGTCCGCTTGGCGCGAGTTCGTTCTCGCGCTCGTATGCGCGAATTGCCTGCTGGGTCGCCTCGTCGAGCCGACCGCTCGAATTATTGAGACCATAACCCAACCGTATCAGTGATTCCTGCACATCGACAATGATCTGGCGTGCTTGCTCCGACACTGGAGCAATTGGAGCAGCCTTCTGCGTACGCCCTGGTGCACCAAATACCAGCCGCTTTAAGAGCATGTCGCTCGGTTCCGCACTAAGCGCCATGCGCTCATCGTGCTCAAACGCCATGATCGCGGCACGCGTCTTAATTCCGGCAATTCCGTCAACTGGGCCCGGCTCATAGCCCAAATTATTAAGCTCGCGCTGGATTCCCGAAACAACCGTGTGATCGGCATCCGACTTGTCGAGGCGAATGGCCACCCTCGGTTGCGGCGGAGCGGCGCCAACTTGCCAGCGCGCGTCGCCATTCGCGGTCTTGGCCGTGCTGGCGCGCGGGTCTGTATCACCTGGCGAGATCTCAACTTGCGCGGTTCGTGTCGGATTGCTCTCGCGACCTACATCGGCCTGTTGGCGCATGGCATCCGTCGCGATCTCCTGTTGCAGGAACATCGCGTTGAACGCAACCGCGACAACGAGCGCCATAAGCGCTGCCAATGCAAAACGTGCACGCACAGGTGTCATGACAAAGATCTACTGGAACCCAACCGACAAACTTCAATCCACACTGGATCATAGCGACTGGCGGTGAAGAGAAACTAAACTTGCGGGAAATGTATTGTTCATCGTTCTAGGTCGAACGCGCAAATTAGACTTCGACCGTTTCTGATCGCATTGCGATGGAACCTGAACGCAACCGCAAGTCGCACATCGCGCGTGCAATCCATCCAGAGCTTTCGTTGTTCAATGTCTTCGAGAGTGTTCTAGAACCATTGGATAAATCTAAGAGGTTCTCAGACGATTCTGGCGAATCGAACACTTTGACTAAGTACAATTCACAAATCTCAGAAAATACTTTTAATTTTAACAGCAAACTTCATCCGCTGCTTACCAGCGGCCTGGTATTATCAGATATTCCAGTGCAGGCGTTCAAAAGGTCCCGGGATAGCGATGATGTTTCTTTTGCGATTTGGTTTTTGGGTTGCACTTATTATCCTTGTGTTTCCGGCAGAGGACAGCGCCAGTCGTGCTGCCAACGCTTCGAGCGGCGGGACAAGTCGAGATCTAACAAGCTTTTGCAGCCGCCATCCAAGGCTATGCATGTCACCTGGTGAAGCGCTCCATCTGTTTCAGCGCAAGGCAAGCTACGCCTACTCCGTCGGCCAAGATCTTGCTGTCGTCATCGCGTCCAAGACGCTGCCTTCGCAAACAGCCGTCAAAGCTTGGCAATCAACGCGCGCCGATGAACAACTGTCCAACGACACGCTAAACGCCGGCGACCGTGAGCCCGAGTGGACCAGTTCCAGCGAACACGCCGCCAAATAATGAAGCCCGGATCGCCCGGTTAGGGCGACACGGCCGGTCGCGCCGCGGCCGGATGACGAGCCAACGAACGGCGGCAATGCAAAACCTCGTCACTCGATAATCGGAGTTTGTGGCGCGGCGGAGCGCGGCATGACACCGGTAAGCCTCGGGTCGGGCGCAATCTCCAGTTGGCGACGATATGGAACAAACCCCGACCTAACATAAAAGCCGAGTGCGCCATGATGATCGAACGTGCAGGTATGAACCCTGAAGCGCTCAATAGGACGAGCCCAAGCTAAATCGGTCGCCCGATTCATCAACCAACGACCGGCGCCCTTGCCTTGGCAGTGCGCTGCCACCCCAAAGAACGCGAGTTCGCATTCGCCATCATTACGGAAATCAAGCTCGAGCAGCCCTTCATCTTTGCCCGCAACCTCAAAGGCGTAAATCTCCACCCGTGGATGGCAAATGGTGCTCGTCAGTTGGCCGTCCGTGTACTCGAGGCGCGAAAACCAAAGCCAATCCTGACCTATTGCGCGATAAAGGCTCTTGTA
>JAUVMS010000169.1 GCA_030600135.1 Hyphomicrobiales bacterium
AGGCTTGCGAGATCCGCTTCCCGCCGGATCGTTGCGAACGACTGGCGATAGATCTCTGCCCCATCCTTGACGTAGTGCAGCTTCGGCATGGTTTTCTGCATGGCGTCGCCTTATGCCCACTTGCGCCCCAGCGCGCAACAAAATCTCTGGTCCGCATTTCTCACTACGCGGATCGGTGCTTGTCGACAACGATGCGGGTAAGCTCTGCAACGTTGGCGGCGCGACCCAAGCGGCGGGCGCCATCGGCACATTTCGGCGCGGATTTGGCATAGGCGTCATAGCCCGAACCGTCCGAACGCGCGAGAAACAAAAGATCGGCCACTCCCGGGTGCGCGCAACCACGCTCGCAGCCCGACAAGTGGATTGTCATTGGCTCGTCTCTCGGTAGCGCCGAGCCTTTCAGTGCGCCGACCAGCTCCCGACCATCGGCCTTGGTGTCTTGGCACGTACGCTCGCAGCCGATGGCGCCGGCGCAACCGACAACCTTCACCAGTCCCTCGTGAGGTTCGGTTAGAAATCCAGCAGCCTGTGCATTTTGGCGCAGTTGATCGAGGTGCTTCATCGCGACGCCGGGCAAAATGATCGCTTGCCAGGGCGTCAGACGCAACGTTCCGTCACCCAAGTCCTCGGCCCACCGTGCCACTTCGCGGGCATCGCCCGTCGACATCCGCGCCATGACGACACCGAGACCGTACGCCACAACCCCCGGCTGCTTCTGCCAATGTGGTCCGAGGTAACTTTGCGCGGGGAGCGGTTGTTGCATCTGATAGTCACGCGGCTCCTCGAACACGGCCGCACCGATCCGTCGCTCTAAGGCTTCGATGATTTCGTCTGGCGAGCGCCACACCAAAAGGTCGGTTACGCGACCGCCATTTGCCGAATGCGTTTGGCGCGCCATCTCGGCGACCGCGAGTGCCACGTCGACCACGCGCCCAGGGCGGACACAGCGCCCAAGCCGCAACCGTCCAGCAAGGCCAACCTCGAACATTGGCTCAGTTGGCCCGGACATCGCAAAAAAGCCCACATCATAGCCGATGGCCCCAAGATCCATCGCCCCACCGCCATCGAGTACGAAGCTGAATTTCGGCGAAAGTTGATCCAGGTCCTCGCTGGCCTGCAGTGCTCGATCCAACGCGTCTACAAGTGGCCGGACATCGTGCGTTTCCCCAGGGTCCAAACCCGCCATCGGGCTCGCCGTGATATTGCGAATTCGCTCCCGCGCCGTGTTGGGACAGGCCAGACCGACATCGGCCAGTCCCCTCACCAAATCCGCCGCATGGCGGGCATCGAGACCACGCACCTGCAAATTGGCTCGGTTCGTCAGATCGATCTGGCCATTGCCTAGGTCCTCGGCCAATCGAGCGACAGTGCGCAATTGCTCAACGCTCAGCTCACCGCCAGGCACGCGAATGCGCGCCAACGCGCCATCGCGCATTTGCGCCAGTTGGAATATGCCTGGGCAATCCGCCATGGCGCCCTCTGATCCGTGCTGGCCAGTAACATAGTGCTGTGAGCAAGGGACGCATTTACGCAGGTACGGTCGTGCCTTGCAATGTTACGAGCACAATGGCGATTATCGCTGAGCAACAACGCCTGATTCACCGCTGCGATAGCCCAGCTTGTGGGTAATTCATGCAAGATTTGATGGAGACGAAGAGTGGTGCGGCCAAGTGCGAGTGCGTCTGGCCCCGGGTGCCTACAGGCTATCGATTGAGCCCGAGGCCCGATCGACAAGGCGGAACATGGCTACAAGCGCGGCATATTTGCCGGATTTCTGAGCACCGAACTCAGGGTATACGGCGTCAGCACACGCAAACGCTCGATAACCGCGGGATCGCGCAAAAGTCGAAGCTTTTCGCGCGGCTCCGCTGAGCGTATTCGCTGCAACAAAGTTTCAAAATCTTCTTGTTTCTTACTCATAACAACTTGTCGGATACATATACGATACCTAAATATTCGCACTCAGCGGCGCAACACATCGCATTCGTTTACCTTTACAAAGTGTTCCGCATCAACGCTTGCGGGACGCGCCCTACGATCTTCAATGCTTGGTATTGATCGAAGCAATATCCATGCCATAGATCGATCAATCACTTTGCGTATTGCGGACGGACTGGCGCTGTGCCAGGAGGTCCCCGGCGCAACCATCGGGGGCGAGAAATGGCGATCCGAGGATTGGTTTTCGACAAGGACGGCACGCTGCTCGATTTTCATAGCACGTGGATGCCGGCAATTCGTCAAGTGGCCGAGTTTGCCTCCGGCAATGACAAATGCCTCGCCGCGGAGCTGCTCGTGCTTGGCGGCTTGGATGCACAGACCGGTCGCATCAGGTCGGGAAGCAGTTTGGCGGCTGCCACCAACGCCGAGATCGCAGAGCAATTCGCCGCCCATCTGGGCCCGCGCGCGCCACAAGATTTAGTGGCAAAGATCGATGCGATCTTTTGTCGAGCGGGCGCCGTTCACGCAGTCCCGGTCGATGGTGCGCGTGATGTCTTGAACCGTCTGGCTGGCGCCAACATCGTCCTTGGTGTTGCCACCAACGACTCTATTGCTGGCTTAAGAGCCACCCTGGCACCGCACGATCTCTTGGCGCCATTCTCGTATTTGGCTGGCCATGACTCCGGCCACGGCTCAAAACCCGGCCCGGGCATGGTGCTTGGCTTTTGCCGGGCGACTGGCCTCACGCCGGGCGAGGTCGGTGTCGTTGGTGACAACACTCACGACCTCGAGATGGGACGCAACGCGGCCGTGAGCCTAAACGTCGGCGTTTTGACGGGAACCAGCGCACGGCAGGATCTGGCGCCCTTTGCCGATCATGTGATCGACAGCATTGTCGCCCTGCCCGAACTCCTGGGGCTTGCCGCTTGAGCGGCCCACCTTACAGCGCACCGCCTACAAGTCGCCGTCGAACCTTCAACAGCGCCCGCGATAGTTGCGTCGGCCGCGAACATAGATCCGCTTCTTCACCCAACCCGGCCGGCCGGCGTAGCGAATTGCCCGATACTTTATCGGTCGCCTCAGCACGCGCTGCTCGACCCAGCGATATTTCGCAGGGTGGTAGGTGGAGACCCGTCGCGCTGGACGGACCAGGACCCGACGACGACGGTCCCGACGATAGACCGCGCGTTGCCGGCTCCACGTCCTGTACGGAGGCCTCACCATGACGCGTCGGCGGTGCCACGTATAGAGCGCAGGCGCTGTTTCGATATCATAGCGTTTGCCGACAATTCCGCGCCGATAGACCGCGATCGGTTCGCCAGGTGGCGCACAATCGCGATACTGCCGCTCGAACAAGAACTCGATCGCCGAAGCGTCGTCTGTCGGTGCACACAGCAGAACTGCAAAAATCAAAGCCGGGACAATACGCATTAACATCCGCCCACATTCCCCAAAACTGATACAAAGACCTGCCCCCAATCGCGCGTAGGCGGCAGCGTGGACAATACATGAAAAATGCATCGAATTCGGTTGCGTGTCACAGTTGCGGTAAATACACCGTTTGCAGATGCTTAATTTCGGTAAGGAGATTGCCGCCATGTTGCAGACCGTTAAGCAAGCTCGCCGTCGCTTAACCATAGCGCTTGCGGTTCTCCTGGCCGCGACGCAGCTTGCCGGCTGCGGCGTTAATAACATTCCGACCTTCGACGAACAGGCCAAGGCGGCATGGTCGGAGGTCTTGAACCAGTATAAACGGCGCTCTGAACTCATCCCGAACCTTGTCAACACGGTTAAGGGCTTTGCCGAGCAGGAGCGCAAGGTTCTGACCGACGTTGTCGAGGCCCGCGCCAAGGCGAGCCAAGTCGCCGTTCCCAAGGATATTCTGACCAATCCCGAGGCCTTCAAGCAGTTCCAGGACGCGCAGGATGGTTTGTCAGGCGCGCTGTCACGGCTGCTGGTGACGGTCGAGCGCTACCCGGATCTCAAGTCCGGGCAAAACTTTCTCACGCTGCAGTCTCAGCTGGAGGGCACCGAGAACCGTA
Organism: Hyphomicrobiales bacterium; assembly: GCA_030600135.1. Lineage (GTDB taxonomy): Bacteria > Pseudomonadota > Alphaproteobacteria > Rhizobiales > JAUVMS01 > JAUVMS01. Next base: position 3,981 of record JAUVMS010000169.1, read on the forward strand.
TTGCGATCGCCCGGCGCGACTATATTCAAACGGTCAAGACCTACAACACCGAGCTGAGGACCATCCCTGGCCGATGGTGGAAGTCGCTACTTTATCCCGAGGCTCAGCCCATGGAGAATTTCACCGTTTCGGACAGCGAGACCAAGACGCCCGAGGTCAAGTTCAACTAACGGACGCAGTGGGGGTGAGGCGCGATGCACCGGATAGCTCTGGGTTGTCGCCGGTTCCCGGCGGACCTCATCATTCCAGCGCTGCTGGTCGCGTTGCTGGTCAGCGCCCATTTCCCAACCGCCTTCGCCCAACCCAAGTTTCCGGAATTGACCGGCCGCGTTGTCGATCAGGCCAACGTGCTGGATGATGCCGACGAGGCGGCTCTGACCGCCGAACTCGCGGCGCTCGAAGAAAACTCCACCGACCAACTCGTCATCGTCACTTTGCGCTCGTTGCAGGGCTATCCCATCGAGGATTTTGGCTATCAGCTGGGGCGTCATTGGGCCATCGGGCAAAAGGGCAAGGACAACGGCGTCCTATTGATCGTCGCGCCGAAGGAGCGCAAGGTCCGCATCGAGGTTGGCCGCGGTCTCGAAGGCGATCTCACCGACGCGCTCTCCAAGATCATTATTGAAAATGCCGTACTGCCAAGATTTCGTGCCAGCGATTTCGTCGGCGGTATCAAGGCCGCCACCCGTGACATCAAGGATGTCATATTGGGCGACGCGGAGGCGGTGAAAAAGCGTGCGGCCGGCAGGCGGCGCGGCAAGGATTTCATGTCCTCGGCCGAACTCATCCATCTGCTCGTCTGGTTCGCGATTTTCCTGTTCATTGTCTATGAGTTCTATCGTTCAACGAGGCGCGGACCGCCAGGCCCGCCTGGTGCCGCGTCAAAAGGCAAGGAGAAGGATTCCGGCTGGGGGATCGTTCCCGGTGGCTACGGCGGATCTGGTGGCTGGAGTGGTGGCGGAGGCTGGTCCGGCGGAGGGGGATTTAGCGGCGGCGGTGGCGGCTTCGGCGGAGGTGGCGCCTCGGGCGGTTGGTAGGCTGCAATGGCCAGCAGCCCGCGGACCGGCATCAAAGGATGTGTTGAATGACTTTGTTCTCTGAAGCTGAACAGCAGCGGATCGCGGATGCAATTTCCAGCTCCGAGGCTCACACGAGCGGCGAGATTGTCGCCGTCGTCGCCCACACCAGCGACGACTACTTTTACATCCCGCTTCTGTGGGCTGCAATTGTCGCGCTTCTAGTGCCCTGGATCCTCATCTTCCAGACCTGGCTCCCGGCCTGGCAGATTTATGCCATCCAATTGGCGACCTTTTTGGTCGTTGCGCTTTTGGCCCGATTCGACGCCATTCGACTGGCATTGGTGCCCAAGGGCGTCAAGCATGCCCGCGGCCACCGCAACGCCGTCGAGCAATTCCTCGCGCAAGGCATGCACACGACCAAAGGCCGCACCGGCGTGCTCATCTTCGTTTCCGTCGCCGAGCGCTTTGCGGAGGTGATTGCCGACGATAGAATTTACGAACTGGTGCCGAAATCCACCTGGCAGAACATCGTCGACAGCCTCATTGGCCAAATCAGTGCGGGCAAACCCGTCGAAGGTTTCGTCAGCGCAATCGAGGCCTCTGGTCAGCTCCTCGCCCAACACTTCCCCCCGGGCAGCGAGGACCCCGATGAGCTGCCCAACCACCTGATCGTTTTGGATTAATCACGCATTGCACCGGGCTGCGACAGTGCGTCTACGCCATTGGTCGATCGCACCAAATGTTGGATTGTCTGAGTTCCGCCGCCCGACCAAGTATCTCGCAGCGATCGGCTGAGGTTCTAAAACTCTCGCGTGATTTGCCTGTGCACGGTGACGTAGGTCGGTGCCGTGACTTTGAGGTTCTCGCGCAATCGCGCCGTGAGTTCCGGCAAGCGGTGAAACGGCACGCTCGGTATCGCATGGTGGGCGGTGTGGTTCGGCATGTTCCAGGCAAGCCAGTGCACGATCGGGCCGGTAAACACGGTCCGGCTGTTGACCAGCATGTCCGGCACATAGGCGCAGCCGGTATGTTCCGCCAGCAAATAGGCCCTGAGGAACGGCTGGCCGAGAATGACGGGGAGAATCCACAGCCACCAGACCCACGAAAGACCGAGGGCGACGGCGACGATCGCAACCCCAATGTAGATGGCCACGTAGATCCTGGCTTCTCGGACGACCCGCGTACGGCCGGTGCGCGGCACAAACGATGGCACGTGGCTTCCGATCGCACAGGCGGCGAGCGCGCTCACCTGGCCGCGCCAATAATCCAATCCCGACAGCCGCCACAGATAGGCCGGCCAGGTCGTCGGCTTTGGTGTGATGAGCTCCGGGTCCATCCCCCGATCTTGCGTATGGCGATGATGCGCCAAGTGGAAATATCGAAAGTACTTTGGCGGCAGGAACAAAAGGAAACCGTCCACAGCCGCAGCGGCTTGGTTCAACCAGTGGCTCCGAAACGCCGTCTCATGGATTGATTCATGCAATGGCGCAAACAGGAACACCAGCAACACACCGTGTGCCACGAGCGCAATGGCCGTCAGCCAGACGCTCCACCCGCCCATGATCAAAACGCCCGTCAAAATCAAAAGACCGACCTGGGCACCAAGATGGCGCAGCCCGTCGGCGTCCGTCGACGCCTTGAGTGCGATCAGCTGCGATTGTGAGAGCGCATTGATCGCATCACGATGTGTGATCTCTCCAGTCATTGCCAAACCATCCGCGGTTGCTGCGACGTCGATCAAGCTGAACCATCCGTCGTCCGCGCCATGTTGTGATAGACCTCGTTCGGGCGCATGTCCGTCGCTGCCGCAATTCTATTCGACATATTGAAGAATCCAGCCACAGCCGCAATGTCCCAGATGTCGCGATCGCTAAAGCCGGCGTCGCGTAGGTTCTGGCGATCCGCCTCCTCGATCTTATCCGGCGCCTCGGTCAATTTGGTGGCGAAATCGAGCATCGCCTTTTGTCGCGGTTCCAGATCGACAGCGCGATAATTCTGCGCGATGAGCTCGCCGAGCACGGGATTGCCAGAGCGAAAGCGCACCGCGGCCCCGTGTGCCGTGAGGCAATAGTGGCAGTGGTTGATGGCGCTCACCGTCACCGCGATCATTTCGCGCTCGAGCTTGGTGATGCCGCTGTCACCGAGCATTAGATCATCGACCATGTCGATGAAGGCACGAAGCTTGACACTGTCGAA
>JAUVMS010000065.1 GCA_030600135.1 Hyphomicrobiales bacterium
GCAATGGCGCATTCCGACGACGTCACATCCGTCGCCACCACATGGGCGTCGTCCGGCGTATGGCGTCGCAACCAGTTCATGTCGCGCACGACAGTGGCCGCCGGCGTGATGACGAGGAACGCGGTTTCCGATAGCCGGGTGACGGTGACATCGGCCTCTACACCGCCAGTGCCATTGAGCCATTGGGTGTAGACGATCTTTCCCGGCTCCACGGCGATGTCGTTGGCGCATACTCGCTGCAGGAGTGCTTCGGCGTCGCGGCCTTCGACACGGATTTTGCCGAACGACGTCATGTCGAAGAACCCGACGCCCTCACGCACCGCCATGTGTTCGTCGCGCGCGTAGTCGAACCAGTTTTGCCGGCCCCAGGAATAGTCGTATTGCGCCAGCTTGCCTTTGGCGCGTTCCTTGGCCGGCAGGAACCAATTGGCACGTTCCCATCCGGCCGCTTCGCCAAAGCTGGCGCCGAGCCGCTCTAAGTCTTGATGCAGTGGCGATTGACGGATGCCGCGCGCGCTCTCGAACTGGCGGTAGGGCCAATGGTCGGCATAGAGCAGCCCGAGGGTTTCCGTCACCCGGGCAACGAGATAGCTTTGGTTGTTTTGAAAACCCTGCATCCGTCGAATGTCGACGTCCCATAGATCGCAAGGCGGCTCGCCCGCCTCCATCCATTCTGCGAGCGCCTTGCCGGCGCCGCCCGACGAAACGATGCCGATCGAGTTATAGCCGCAGAGCATATAGAAGTTGGAGAGGTTCGGCGCCTCCCCCATCATCCAGCGATCATCGGGCGTAAAACTTTCGGGCCCACAGAAGAATGTATGGATGCCGGCTGTCTCGAGGATTGGCACACGATTGACCGCGGCCTCCAGAATTGGCTCGAAGTGCTCGAAATCATCGGGCAGGTGGCCGAATTCGAAATCCTCAGGGATCCCCTCCATGCCCCACGGCTTCGACTTCGGCTCGAAGGCGCCGATCAGGATCTTGCCGGCATCCTCTTTGTAGTAGGCGCATTCTTCCTGGGCGCGCAGAACCGGCAGTGAGCCCGGCAAACCGGAAATCGGCTCGGTGACGACATAGAAATGCTCGCATGCCTGCAACGGGATCTTCACCCCGGCCATCAGGCCGACCTCGCGGCCCCACATCCCGGCGCAATTGACCACATAGTCCGCCTCGATGTGACCTTGCTCCGTGGCGACCCCCGTCACACGGGCATCGTTCTTGGTAATGCCGGTGACCTTGACACCCTGCACGATCTTGGCGCCGAGCTGGCGGGCCCCCTTCGCCAAGGCCTGTGCCACGTTGGCGGGATCTGCTTGACCGTCACGCGGAATGAACATCCCGCACTGGAGATCGCCGACATTGAGGTAGGGATAAAGCTCCTTGCATTCGTCCGGCGTAACGACGTGTGCGTCGAGCCCGTTCATCGTGACGGAGGTTGCCAGCCGCTTGACCTCTTCTGCTTTCTCCTTGGACTTGGCGATGAGCAATGATCCGTTTCGCTTCAACCCCGTCGAGATGCCGGTCTCTGCCTCGAGCCGCTCATAGAGGTCGGCTGAATACATCGTCATCTTTTGATGGGTCGGGCTCGGCCGCCCCTGCCCGATAAGTCCGGCCGCATGCCAAGTCGTTCCCGAGGTGAGTTGCTTGCGCTCGAGAAGTACGACGTCGCTCCAACCGAGCATTGCCAGATGATAGGCAACGGAACACCCGGCCACGCCGCCACCAATAATCACGCAGCGCGCCTTCTTAGGCAGCTCCATAGCCATGGTGAAGTCTCCTGGAAATTGCAGGCGAAAACAACCGGTCGCCGATCAGACGCGCCCCTTCCAAGGCACCATTTTCCTTTCGACCCAGCGCATAAAGAGGTCGAAAGAGTAGGCGATTATTCCGATCACGATGATGCCCATTACGACAACATCTGTCACCAGAAACTCCGATGCGCTCATAATCATGGCACCGAGGCCTTCTTGTGTCGCCACCAGTTCGGCCGCCACCAGCGTCGTCCAGCCAAATCCAATCCCGATCCGAAGTCCGGTCAAAATCTCCGGCATCGCGCCCTTGAAGATCACGTGCCAAAGCACCTGCGCCCGACTGGCACCCATCGAATAGGCCGCATGGATCTGCTCAATCGCTACGGAGCGCACGCCAGCTCGAGTATTGAGCACGATGGGCGCGAATATCGCGAGAAACAGGAGAACTAGTTTTTGCTCCTCGCCGATACCGAACCAAATCACCGTCAACGGCAGATAACCGAGCGGCGGCAGGGGCCGGTAAAATTCAATCGGTGGATCGAATATCCCGCGAAACACGCGATTGGTCGCCATCGCAATGCCGATCGGAATGCCGAATATGACAGCTAGTATGAAAGCGCTGAAGATGCGCAATACACGGGCGTAGGTGTGCTCCCAGAGCGTGCGATCCTGATACCCTTCAGTCGCCACCGCGATAAATTTGCCCCATACCGCTGCCGGCGAGGGCAGGAATAGTGGTTTGAACATCGGTCCGAGCGCGGGCAGTGTCACGAGCCACCAAATCAAGAAGATCGTAATCGCCGTGGCAATGGCGATGGCCGTGCTATTGCCCTGCCCCGGCGCTCCGTAGGAATCGCCCGGTTTTGCAGGACCTGCCGAGAATACGTCGCTCAGCCGACCGAATATGCCGACGGGAGGCGTTACGTCAGTGGTGGACATCTGTATTTCCTCCGGCCAACTCGTCCCCACGAATGATGCTCAGGATTTCCTCGCGCATTTCAATGAACTCGGGCAGCGACTTCACTTCGCGGGCATCACGTGTCTCAAAGAAGCGTTTGCTGAAATCGAGCTGGTACTCGTGAGTGATACGTCCAGGTCTCGGCGACATCACAACGAGACGGGTTGCCAGAAACAACGCCTCCTCGACACTGTGAGTGATGAAGAAAACCGCCTTGTGGGTCTCGCGCCAGACGTCGAGTATGAGTTCCTGCATATTGTCGCGCGTTAACGCATCGAGCGCGCCCAGAGGTTCATCCATCAGCAAGGCTTTGGGATCGCTGGTGAGCGCGCGAGCAAGCCCAACGCGTTGCTGCATACCGCCGGAGAGCTCATAAATGTGCTGTGCCTCGAATTCGCTCAGACCGACGAGATCGAGATACGTCTTGGCAACCTCCCGTCGCTCAGCTTTCGATACGCCCTGTAATTTCAGGCCGAACGTCACATTTTGCAGGACGCGAAGCCATGGTAGTAGCGCGTGCTTCTGGAACACAACGCCGCGATCGGCACCTGGACCTTTGATCGGCTCTCCGTCGAGTGTCACCGAGCCGTGGGTCGGCTGGATAAATCCCGCCAGCAAGTTGAGAAAGGTCGTTTTGCCGCAACCTGATGCGCCGAGGGCGACAACGAAATCGCCCGGACTAATCGCGAGCGACACCTTTTCGAGCGCGTGGACGCCGGCACCATCTTTTGTCGGATAGATGACCGTGACCTCGTTCGCGCTCAGTGAGCCCGATTGTGGCGCGCTATTGGCGTCGCCTGTGGCGACGCCATCGTCTCGAGTACCTGTGTTATTCATGAAACGTACTTTGCCAGGAACTTAAGCTACGTCAACGCGAAAAGCGCGGTCCGCAAAATGCGGACCGCGCCATAACGAGCGTTGATCTAGCAGCCACCCATGGCAGCTTTGGCGAATTCATCGGTGACGACTGCTCCATAATCGGGCAGCAGTTCGTCGACCTTCTTTTCGGACTTGAGGAATTCCGAAGTCGCCATAAGCGCTTTTGCGGCACCGCCACCGAGCCACGTGTCGGAAGCCTGTTGCTCGAGCGTTGGGAAGTCGTAGAGCGCCAGAACCATCGGCACATCAGCGGCGTTACCGCCGACCAACTTGACAATCTTCTTGGCGTTCTCGGAATCGCCTGAGAATGCGCTCGCGTCGTCGCGATATGCTGCGTCGGCCTCGGCCATGAGCTTCACGAACTTGCACATAAACTCTTTGCTCTTGTCGGCAAATTTAGTGTTCACAACCATACCGTCGAACGTGGCCTTACCCCAATTCGACAAATCGCCCGACGTGATCAGCACCTTGCCGGTTTTCTTGATGCGCCCGAGCGCGGGATCCCAAACGAAAGCGGCATCGATATCCCCACGCTCCCACGCAGCAGCAATCGCGTTTGGCTGCATGTTGAGGATGTCCACTTCTTTCGGGTCGATACCGAATTGTTCGAGCGCAAACAGGGTATGGAAGTGGGTGGTCGAGACGAACGGCACACCAAGTTTCTTACCCTTCAGATCCTGCGGAGCATTGATCCCGGAGCCATTGCGCACGACCAACGCCTCGGCGTTGTTGATATTCTCCGTGATCCAAAACAACTTGATTGGCAGACCGCGGCTGACACCGGCAGCGATTGGGCTCGACCCGGCCAGCGAAATGTCGACATCGCCCGACGCCATGGCTGTGATGACTTTGGCACCAGAGTCGAATTTCTTCCAATTGATCTTGTAGCCCGTTGCCTCCTCGAACTTCTTTTCGACGATCGAAACTTTCCACGGGTTGTAAATCAGCTGATAGCCAATCGTCACCTCTTTCTGAGCCATTGCCGAGCTTGCGGCCATCGCGACCGCGGCCGCACCAACTGCGACCTTAAGTAATAGCTTCATACGATTTCCTCCCTAGTTGGCATGTCCGGGTGTATCCGACACCACGGACGACAAATTGGTTATTAGGTACGTTTACACTCCTAGCTGTTAATTTGCCAAGTTTAGACCGTCTCTTGCTCCAATGTTTGTCGAAGAATGGCAACCAACTCGTCCAGTTGACCTCTATCTGCAACGAGCGGTGGCGCGATGATTCCCGCGTCGCCCGTAAATTTGATGTGCAGGCCATTCCAAAAGAGCTTTTTCTGCAGCGCCGTTCCCCGCCTACCGGGTGCGCCGTCCATATGGACATCGATCGCCGCCAAGAGGCCATAACCGCGAATGTCCGTGACCACCTCGAGATCGCGTAAATCGAACACGGCGTCGAGGAAGTAGGACGAGAGTTCGCCGGCGCGCTCGAATAGGTTCTCCTTACGATAGATCTCCATCGTCGCGAGACCGGCCGCGCAAGCAGCGGGATGGCCAGAATATGTATAGCCATGGAAGAACTCGATGGCGTTGTCCGGCGCGCTATTCACGACGGTGTCGTAGATCTCGTCCTTAACCGCTACGGCACCCATCGGCTGTGCACCATTGGTCATCGCTTTCGCCATGGTGATGATGTCGGGTGTGACGCCAAATGCCTGTGCGCCGAACGGCGTTCCGAGCCGGCCGAAGCCGCAAATGACTTCATCAAAGACCAGCAAAATGCCATGCTGATCACAAATCCGGCGCAGCCGCTCCAGATAGCCCTCAGGTGGCACGAGACAGCCTGTCGACCCGGCGATCGGCTCGACAAACACCGCCGCAATGGTGCTGCCGCCGTAGGTTTGGCATATGCGTTCCAGGTCGTTGGCCAACTCGACACCGCCATGTACGCCCTGGCCGATCTTGTAGCGATTTTCCGGCAACCACGTGTGTCGCATGGTGACGACGTAAGGCATTGTCAGCGGGAAGACGTCGCGGTTCTTGACCAAGCCGGACAATGACACACCGCCAATGTTGACGCCGTGATAAGCCCGCTCACGAGACACAAACCGCATTCGCGAATTCTCACCGCGCGCATTATTGTAGGCCATGGCGATCTTGAGCGCCGTGTCGATCGGCTCGGAACCCGAGTTGACGAAGAACACATGATTGATGCCGTCCGGTGTGAACTGGGCAATCTCGTGCGCCAGTTGGAACGAGCCGGGATGACCGAGTTGAAATGGCGCGCTGTAGTCGTTCGTCCGGAGTTGCTGATGGACCGCCTCGGCGATTTCAGCCCGGCCGTGGCCGCATGCGACGTTGAACAGACCCGACGATCCGTCGAGGATCTTGCCGCCCTTGTGGTCCCAGATGTAACAGCCTTCACTTTTGACCACGAGGCGCGGATCTTCTTTGAAATCCCGATTGCCCGAAAACGGCATCCAGTGTTCTTCGAGTGAGTTTGCCGTGAACTGCATGGCGCGTTCTCCAGATTCCGCCGGGGCGGCTCACCCCTCGGCACCACCCTAAATGCTGGCTTGTTTTGACGTGGCCTTGACGGTAGCTTGCCGCCCACAGCAATAGTAGTGCCAATTAGACGCATTTCTTAGAGCCAGGCAATGCGGGATCTCTTGTTTAGATTGCAGCCGGTGGGCCACAGCGGACTTCAAGCGCAGATCCGCGAGCAGCTTGTTGCGGCAATTTTGGGCGGGCAGATCCCCGTTAGCGAGCGTTTGCCCTCGAGTCGCCAACTCGCCAAGTTGCTTGGCGTTTCGCGCAACACCGTAACACTGGCCTACCAAGGCCTCATCGACGACGGCTTTTTGGTCGCGCGGGAGCGCAGCGGTTACTACGTCAACGAGCAGGTCATGGATGGCCGCATCGATACCCCGAAGCGGTCCTCTGAAAGCAAAATTGACTGGTCGGGTCGTTTGCGCGTTCGCCCATCTCGCCAATCCAACGTTAATAAACCGCCGGACTGGCCGAGCTATCCGTTTCCCTTCATTTCTGGCCAAGTGGACCAAAAGCTTTTTCCAGTGGCGGATTGGCGCGATTGTTCGCGCCGCGCGCTCGGCCGCCAGTGGCTCGATGCTTGGACCGCCGACCACCATGCCAACGACGACCCGATGCTGGTCGAGCAAATTCGCACCCAGTTGCTGCCGCGCAGAGGTGTATGGGCACGCGAAGACGAGATTTTGGTCACGCTCGGCGCGCAACAGGCACTCTACCTGCTCGCCAGCCTGCTTTTGACACCACGCGCCCGCGTCGCGTTGGAAAACCCTGGCTACCCGGATGTGCGCAACATCATGCAACTGCGCACCGACAACATCATACACATTCCGATCGATGAAGGCGGCCTCATCGTCGACGAGCGCCTCGACAGCTGCGATCTGGTCTATGCGACGCCGAGCCATCAAGCGCCGGCCACCGTAACGATGCCGGAAGCGCGCCGCCGCCGACTTCTGGAAAAGTCGAGCAAGCAAGATTTTCTGATCATCGAGGATGACTACGAACTTGAAACCAATTTTGTTAATGCGCCGAGCCCGGCGCTCAAATCATTCGATCGCGATGGTCGCGTAATATATGTGAGTTCTTTGTCCAAATCCCTGTTTCCCGGCTTGCGGCTTGGCTACATCGTCGCCGATCCCGAGCTCATTAGAGAAGCGCGGGCCCTACGTCGGTTGATGGTGCGCCATCCTCCCAACATCAATCAGCGCACCACGGCGCTCTTTCTCTCGCTCGGTCACCATGATGCCTTCACTATGCGACTGCGCCGTGCCTTTGGTCGGCGCTGGCGCGAAATGCGACAAACCCTCGAATGCCATCTTCCTATGGTGCGCCAGTGGCCCAACTCCGGTGGTTCCAGTGTCTGGCTCGAGGGCCCAGAATCGCTCGACGCCAACCGCCTCGCTCGCGAGGCCATTGAGGAGGGCGTCATTCTGGAGCCTGGCGACATCTATTTCGCCGATCGACCCGCTCCGCAAAATTGCTTTCGCCTGGGGTTCTCGTCGATCGAGTCCGACCGCATCGACGAAGGCGTGCAGCGAATTGCAAAACTCGTTCGCCGTCAATTGGACCGTTAGTCGGGCCACTCACCCCGACGTCGTTCGGGCAGGACGGCCACGCTCAAAAAGACATCGACGTCTCGCCATCGTCTGGCGCTAATATATATTTGTGTTTGGCACTATCGACGAAGTCCGATTGGATGTTTAACGTCATGAGCGCTAGCTTGGCGCGGCGCGGCGCGGCGTGCCGAGCGTTCACACCACATGCATTCCCGGGAGAGAAAGATGCTCATTGGCGTGCCCAAGGAGATCAAGGTTCATGAATATCGCGTTGGCCTAACCCCCACCAATGTGCGCGAGCTGATTGCCCACGGACATAAAGTGATTGTTCAGCAGATGGCCGGCAACGGTATCGGCATGAAGGACGATGACTACAAGAAGGCGGGCGCCGAGATCGTCGAATCGCCGCAGGAGGTTTTCCAGCGCGCCGAGATGATCGTCAAGGTCAAGGAGCCGCTTGCCGAGGAGCGCAAGCGACTGCGCGATGGACAAATCCTGTTCACCTATCTCCACCTCGCGCCGGATCCGGAGCAGACAAGAGATTTGGTCGAGTCGGGCGCCACCTGCATCGCCTATGAGACCGTCACCCAACCAGGAGGCGGGTTGCCGTTACTGGCGCCAATGTCGGAAGTTGCGGGACGTTTATCCATCCAGGCGGGCGCCTACTTCTTGGAGAAGGCCCATGGCGGCCACGGCGTACTGCTGGGCGGGGTACCGGGCGTCGATCCGGCCAAGGTTGTCGTCATCGGCGGCGGCACTGTCGGGCGCCATGCCATTCACATCGCTCTTGGCATGGGCGCCGACGTATGGGTGATCGACCGCAATGTCGATGTACTGCGCTCACTCTGGACCCAGTTCGACCGCCCGCTCAATACCGTCTTTTCGACCCGTGACGCCATTGAGCGCCACTGCATCGAGGCAGACCTGGTAATTGGCGGCGTGCTTATTCCAGGCGCCGCGGCGCCCAAACTCGTGACGGCGGAACTGGTGAAGAAAATGAAGGAAGGGTCCGTCATCGTCGACGTAGCGATCGACCAAGGCGGGTGCTGCGAAACCTCGCGCCCGACGACGCACGATGAGCCAACCTACGTGGTCGACGGTGTCATCCACTATTGCGTCGCCAACATGCCAGGAGCCGTACCGAAAACCTCCACGCACGCGCTCAACAATGCGACGCTCCCTTTCGCCATTGCGTTAGCTGACAAGGGCTGGAAACGGGCGCTCGCCGAGGATCCACACCTCATGAACGGCCTCAATGTTTACGCCGGCCACGTGACCCATCCTGCCGTCGCCGAGGACCTCGGCTACGACTACGTCGATCCGAAGTCAATCGTCGGGGCATGAGCAAATGGCAGGGTCAGCGACGGGAACCGTCCTAATCGATAACGAACGCACCATCGTCACCGAATGGCGCTTTGCCCCCGGCGCCAACACCGGTTGGCATCGTCACGGCCATGACTATGTGGTCGTGCCCATGCTCGATGGGCGCCTAAAGCTCATTACAGGCGACGGTGAGTCGTTCGCGGAGCTCAAAAAAAACGTACCCTATTTCCGTGAGGCGGGCGTCGAGCACGACGTCATCAACGCCAACGACTTCGAGTACGTCTTTATCGAGATCGAGTTCAAGTAGGCGTAACATTCTGCGCGATGGAGGACGATCTTGGCTGGCGAATTGGAAGCTGCTGTAGCGGATCACTATGAGGTATCGGAACTCGAATCCCGTCTCGTGGCTGCGCTCGAGGCCGCTGGCGTCGATTTGTCCGACATTGAGCCGCAAGACCTGGCCCCGGTCGACGAGTTTCATATCGGCGGGCGGCCTGCAACCGTGCATGCCATATCGAAGCTCTCGCTCACGCCCGACCACCATGTGCTCGATGTTGGTTGTGGCATCGGCGGCGCGGCGCGCTACATGCATCGCAAATCGGTTGCCGGGTTACAGGCATCGACCTGACGCCGAGCTATATCGAAGCGGCGCGGGCTTTTGCCACGAGAACGGGCCTCCAAGAGCGTCTAAAATTTGAGGTCGCGAGCGCTCTCGACATGCCGTTTGATGACGGCGAATTCGATGCCGCAGTCACGTTTCACGTGGCCATGAACATCAAGGATCGCGAAGGGCTCTATCGCGAGATTGCGCGCGTCCTCAAGCTTGGAGCAGAGTTTTGCATCTATGACGTGATGAAGGGGGAAAACGAGGGGTTGATCTACCCAGTCCCTTGGGCCGAAACCGAGCAGACCAGCCATGTCACCAGCCCCGACGAGATGCTTGCACTGCTCGATGCGGCCGGGTTCGATGTGGTCGATACGCAAGACCGAACCGAATTCGGCATCGCCTTCTTCAAGGAACGCCTTGCTGCCGTGGCCGAGGGTCAACCGGCTGTCGGACTGCACCTCCTGATGGGGCGGACCAGCAAGCCGAAGTTCGAGAACGTTCTGCGCAACCTGGAGGCCGGCCACGTGGCGCCAGTGCTGATGCTGGCGCGCCGGCGCGGTTGACGGTCTGGCGCCGTCCTCGACGTGCTTCAAGCCCAACCGATTCAGTCTAATTCGCGCGGATAAAGCGTCTCCGTGCCGCCGTCGACCGCGATCACCTGACCGGTGATGTGGCGGCCCCGATCGGAGCATAGAAACACCACCATGTCGGCAATTTCCTGAGGGTCGATGAAAGTCGCCATGGATACCCCTTGCGTGTACATGGCGCGGACCCGTTCAGTTGAAACGTTGTCTGCCGCGGCATGCGCGGCGATGACCCGCTCCATCCGCTCGCCGGTAATCGATCCCGGCGCGATGGCGTTGACGCGGATGTCGTACCGGCCGAGTTCCATCGCGAGCGCTTTCGTGAAGCCAATGACGGCAAATTTCGCCGCCAC
>JAUVMS010000346.1 GCA_030600135.1 Hyphomicrobiales bacterium
GGCGAAACCTGCTGGCGGCGGAGTTTCTTCTTCTGACGCTGCCACGAGTTTGCAGCATCCCGGCCCGGTTTCTCTTCTGACACGACACTCCCCGACGTTTTTCGGCGCACTTCGACGTTCTTGGACTTTCTTGGACATAGAAAGGCCGGACCCCGGGGAGGTCGAACCAGCATGGCGCAATCGCCGGCGAAATCAACGGTGACATCAACTTCACCAACATCGAGACCGTGGTCACCGATCGCAACAATCTGAAGCGCGACACCAAAGGCCAGCGCGGCCCCTTCAATTTCCGCAGCCACCCCAATGGCATCCAGCATCTGGTCGATCGTGGCTTCAATGTCTTTTCGCTCGCCAACAATCACTCGATGGACTACGGCCGGCCCGGTCTCAAAGAAACCCTCCGTCACGTCGCCAAGCTGAAGCAGGGCAAGCTAAAGGCCTACGCCGGCATTGGCATGAACCGCGACGAAGCAAGTGAGCCGCAAATTGTCAATGCCAAAGGCTCCAAAGTCGCATTTGCGGCCATCGGTATCGTGACCAACAATTTGCCGCGGCACCGCGCCGGGGAGAAAAAACCGGGCCAGATCGCCTATCGTTTCGATTCGGACTTTGAGCTCTCCACGAAGCGCCTTGCCGAGACGCCGGGGGACTATCACATGCTCTCGATACATTACGGCGTCGAGGGTCGTGTCCGCGCGGACGCCCGCCAGATCAAGGAATGGCGCCGCGTGGCCGCTCAGCAAAAAGGCATTGATCTTATCGTCGGCCACCACGCCCATGTGGTTCGCGCCGTCGAGCGGGCTGGCGATTCGGTGATTTTCTACGGTCTCGGCAACTTCTTGCATCACGGCACCGCCAACATGGGTGGCAAGGGAATATGCAAGGACTTCGGCCTGATGGCGCGTGTGCATTTGCTGCGGGGCAAGGACGGCAAGCTAAGGACCCGGGCCGTTGAAGCCATCCCCGTCACCAAGATGCACATCAGGACGGAGCGTTTGCCGCCGAACCGCTCGCGCGACCGTATCCACGCACTGAATTATCTTGCAAGCCTATTGCCATCCGACTCCAACGGTGCCACGGGCATACGGTTCACGCCTCAAAAGAATGGCACCGGGCTATACTGTTTCGAGGGCGCGGCAAACGACGCGGGTTCAATCGGCGCGCTTTGCCACGGCTGGAAAGCGCCACCTGCAGTGCCGGCCAGACTTCGCGGTCAAATTTCGAGGTCATGCGCCAGGTAATGGATTGCACGTTGCGCTGCACTTGACGCTGTTTGAGCTTCAACAATCAGCGAGCGCACTCTCGAGTTCGTCCAACAGAAGCTCTGCATGAGGGCGGGCAAAAATCAATGGCGGGCGTATTTTCAGCACGTTGCCCAAATGACCGGCGCGCGACACCAAAATACCGTTCTGCTTAAGCCTGTTGACTACGTGGTCGGCCTCTTTTATTGCCGGCTCCTTGGTGATGCGGTCTTGAACCAACTCGACACCGAGATAAAGTCCCTTGCCGCGCACGTCGCCGATAAGATCATGGCGTCCGGCGAGTTGGCGCAGACCGTTCGCTAAATAACTTCCGACATCGTGAACGTTCTGCAGAATTTGCTCTTTCTCGATAACGTCGAGAACGGCGTTGCCAACTGCCGCGGAAACCGGATTGCCGCCGAACGTGTTGAAATATGAAAACTTCGTCGCAAATTCAATCGCGATCTCTGCCGTAGTGGCGACAACTGCGAGCGGGTGACCATCGCCCATCGGCTTGCCCATCGTCACGATGTCCGGAATGACGTCAGAGTCTTCAAATCCCCACATATGGTCTCCCAGCCGGCAAAGACCGGATTGGACTTCGTCAGCGATCACGAGACCGCCGGCCGCACGCACTTTGGCATAGACCTCACGGAGGTAATTTGGCGGCGCCGCAAGAATCCCGTAGCCGTCAAAAATCGCATCGCACATGAACATCGCTGTGCCATGGCCACGCGCCTCGAGTTGATCAATCGCCCCATCGACGAGATTGGCGTATTTCGGGCCAAGCTCGGCGCCGCTCACCTGGTAGGCACCACGATAGACATCGGGCACGTTGACAACCGCAAGATAGTCCGGCCGTTCGCTCACCGGATACTCGCAGGTCGACAATTCCGTCACGGCCATCGAATTGCCATGGTAGGCCTGATCCGTACCGATGGCGCCCTTGTGGCCGGTGACGGTCTGCGCCATGCGGTAGGCAAGGTCGTTCGCCTCGGTCCCCGTGCACACCAACATGCAGACATTCAGATCACCTGGGAGGGTCGCAGTAATTCGCTCCGCGTATTCCACGACCGCTTCATGCAGGTAACGTGTATGGGTGTTTAGTGCTTTGGCCTGTCCGGCGAGCGCGCCGACGACATGTGGATGGCAATGCCCGACCGAGGCAACATTGTTGTAGCAGTCGAGATATTCTCGACCGTCGGCATCGTACAACCAGACGCCGCGACCACGGACCAAATGGATGGGTTCTTCGTAGAATAACGAATAAGTCGGGCCAAGCGCGATAGCGCGGCGATCCAACAATTCGGACTCATTGGCAATAGTGTACGGTTTTTTCCCGTGGGCCAACCCACAGGCGCGACGATAACTCTCGCTTGCCTCCATTGGATCAAGGGCGGCAACGCGCTTTAGCGTCTCTACGATCGAGGAGAATTCTTCCCGCGAGACGCCCGGATTGTCCGAATTCCGCAACAGGAAGTCCAAAAGCTCTATCGTCAGGATGAGGCGAAGCAGGACGAGGTCGTGCAACAGCTCGACCTCTTGCTCCTCTAGCGGGAGTACGGCGTGAAATCCTTCGACTAGCGCGGAGATTGCAGCAATCGGGTTCTCGAAATTTTCCGCAAAACTTGCCCCGGATGCCGCCAGATCGTTTATCAGCGGCGCGTGGATGAGATCGCCGAAGTCGATCAGGCCAGCCACTTCTTCGCTGGATTCGTCGCGACGCATTACGTTGCCGCTGTGGACATCGTTGTGAATGACTTGGGCGCGCAGGCCCATCAGCGTTGGCACCGTCACATTCTCGAGGCGAGCAAGAATTGGGGTCGTCAGTGTCTGTAAATCGGCGCTCATGTTCGAGCGCAAGACCTTGTCGAATACCAGTCCGTTGGTGCTGTCCCACGGCATGAAATGCCGTGCGGAAGGATGGAAAAACTGCTAAATGTACGGCAGAGCTGTCCCTGCATGTTCCCGATGGTTCGCAAAGTCCGCAATTGCGTCGGCGGGCCCTTTGACATCGGCGTGCCCGCAACATAGGTCAACAACCGAACCAAATGTTCATCGCCGTCCGCGGTGCTTTGGCGGGCCGAAGCGTTGCCGTCGCGTGTTCGAACAAGTCGAGGTACGCAAATCTCGGGAGCGTATTTCTCGAGGTGAAGTAAGGCCTGCACCTGAAAATCGACAACGCTGGGATCTTCATTGATCCCAGAAATCTTGAGAACGTAAACCTGCCCGTTTTTTGCAACGAACTTGGCGTTCTGATCGCGCTCGCCCTCGAGCGGAGACAGATCGCCTGTAAGGCCAAAGTGGCGGCTTGTGATGTTTCTCAAAGATTCAAGATCGAACTGAGGTGGATTGAAGCGGAGAAACTCCGCATCCAGCGTGCGCGGCAGTTCCTCGTGTTGAAAACGTTTCACAGTCGGCCCCGTCGGTGCGTCAAGAACATATCAAATGGCGACCAAACCGCGCGAACCAGCAGCTCGGGGCCAACCAGCATTCGCGCTCAACTTACTGTGGCGTAGGACTGCGCCGCCATATCCCGATCCATATAGGGGATCTACGTACAACCACGGGATTTCGCATGCGCGCTCGAGCGATCACTGACAGAGCAACGCCCCACCTGGTGGCAGATTGATCAGATAGGGGTGTCGTTTGACTGGTCCCGTGTCCAACGACACTTCCACCGATCTTGAGGCGATCACGGGCCCGACGGTTGGCGCTGCGGTCAGATCGTAGACAATGCGGCAGGCGGCGCAATTGTTCTCGTTGACCACCTTTGCAAACCAGTTGCGCTCGTCGCGTGCCCCGCCGGGCGGGCGGGCGAAGCATTTGTGGGCCTCGCCCGCGTGGGCCGCGATAATCCGCCGTGTCGCCGACGACAATTGCCAACCGAGCGTCAACGAAAAGTCCGTCAGGTTGAGCCGAAATATGCGCGCCTCACCATCGAAGCCCGGCAAAGCCCGTCGGTCGCGGCGCGACCGGTAGCAATCGGGGCAAAGATCCTGAACCGCTCTTGTGACGGAGAGGCTTCCTCGGCTCAATCGGGAATTGAGAAGCGCTGTGATGGGCGAGACCAGTTCGCCGAATCCAGTTCGCTTCGTTGTCGCCCGCCGCTCCCTAATGCGGTTGTCCGAGCCGACCGCGTCCTCGATAATTTCATCGTCACTCAGAACGGCGGCCCGGCCTACCTGCTTCGAAACAATCAAAAGGGGAACAACTGGCTCAGGCTTTCACTCGTAGGGTCAAGGAGCAATCGGGTGGGTTATGGGGCGAAGGTACGAGTCTTCACCGATGGATCAGTTGTGACTCGCTATCTCGAATCCGGCCGTTCCTACATGTCCGCCTGCGACCCCAGAATA
>JAUVMS010000447.1 GCA_030600135.1 Hyphomicrobiales bacterium
AAGCTTGCCTTTCTTGCGAATGGGCACAAAGCCGGTACCGAGCTGATCTGCGACGGAGCCACCCAATATGAATCCGCGGGCCTCGACACCGGCGACGCAGTCCACTTTGGCGTCGCGGTAGGGTTCCGCCAGCGCGCGCAGGCACGAGCGAAAGCCCTCGGCGTTGCCAAACAGCGTTGTCACATCACGAAACATGATGCCCGGTTTGGGATAGTCCGGAATTGTGCGGATAAGCTCTTTCAAGTCCGTCACAACAGCCTCCTGAAAGTTCACGACCGGCATTCTGCGTAGCGGCTTTGACGAATGTGCGTGCTCGAGGCGATCAACAATTTGGGATCGACCAAAATTCGCCGCATGTATCTGATAAGCCGTGCCCCCTCAGGAGGCAAGAATGGACGCAATGCCGCTGTCCGTACCGGTGGAGGAACGACCTGACGATCTGCCGCGCGCGTTTGCTCGCAGCGCCGCGCGAGAGGATACTCATGCGCCGGCGCACGACTCGTCCGTCCTCGTCGCCGGCGTCGACATTCCATTCACCCGGCTCGCCACATTCTTCCTGAAGACGGCGCTGGCAGCCGTACCGGCGCTGTTCCTATTCGGGGTGATCATCTTCGGCATGTGCGAACTCTTGACGACGATGTTTCCGACGCTCTTGAAGCTGAAAATATTGATCTACATGCCGAGCTAGAAGTTCGCTGAATCGCCGTTGTGCTTTGCCATGTTGAACACACCAACTGGCCTCATTGCGCCCGGCCTGGCTCCAGCACCCGACCAGCCACGGCATCCAGCTTCGCCATGAGCTGAGGGTCGCGCGCATCTGGCGGCGTAATGATGGCAACATCCAACGAGCGATCCGATCCGACGGGGCAGGGAGGATGTTCGCGCGGAAAATCCTGCGCCAATCGGGCGATGAGACGCTGCGCCTTCTTGGCGTTCTGTTGCAAGACCTTGATGATCTCGGTCACATCGACATCCTGGTGGTCGTGGTGCCAGCAATCGTAGTCCGTCACCATGGCGATGGTGGCGTAGCAAATCTCGGCTTCGCGCGCGAGTTTGGCTTCGGGCATATTGGTCATACCGATAACGTCGCAGCCCCATTGCCGATAGAGCCCAGATTCCGCGCGCGAGGAAAACTGCGGCCCTTCCATCGCCAAATAGGTTCCGCCTCGCCGAAGCTCAATGCCTTCCGCTCTTCCGGCTTCCGCGATTAAATCCGCGAGCGCTGGACTAACCGGATCGGCCATCGAGACATGTGCCACGCACCCAGTTCCGAAAAAACTTTTCTGGCGCGCGAATGTCCGATCGATGAATTGATCGACCAGAACGAAGGTGCCGGGCGCCAGTGCTTCGCGGAATGAGCCGCAGGCCGAAACCGAGACGAGATCCGTAACGCCCGCTCGCTTGAGGGCGTCGATATTGGCCCGGTAGTTGATGTCACTTGGCGGGATGCGATGTCCCTTGCCGTGACGCGGCAGGAAGACGATGTCCAAACCGTCAATGTCGCCACACAGGATCGCCACCGGCGCCTCGCCCCAAGGTGTTGCGATCGGCTCCTCGCGTGTGTTCGCGAGACCAGGCAGGTCGTAGAGGCCCGAACCTCCGATAATCCCAAGACCCGATTTGACCATCCTGCCCTCTCGCTGACCAACCCGCGCGAAAATTCGCGATGACCCTACAAGCGCCCAAGCTCTACGCAAACACCGAATGACGTCGCACTGGCTACCAACTCGAGCTCAGTGTGCGCTCGACAATCCCTCCGCGACTTTGTCTTATCTACAGTTGAGTTCAAAAGACCGGGAGGAAGTGGGATGTCCCAAACCGTGATCATTACCGGTGCAAGTCGCGGGATCGGTGCCGCCACGGCGCGCCAAGCCGCCAAGGCGGGCTACGCCGTTTGCGTCAACTATCTGAGCAACGCCGAAGCGGCAGGTGCCGTCGTTGCCGACATTCGCGATCTCGGCGCACGGGCCGTTGCCGTGCAGGCCGATGTTGCGCATGACGACGACGTCTTGCGCCTGTTTGAGAATGCGGACAGAGAACTTGGCCCCCTTACCGCCTTGGTCAACAACGCAGGCATTCTTGAACACCACATGCCGGTTGTCGAGATGGATGCCGCCCGCCTCGCCCGCGTCCTTGCAACGAACGTCACGGGCAGCTTCCTCTGCGCGCGCGAGGCGGTTCGGCGCATGGCCTTCTCGCGCGGTGGCGCCGGCGGGGCCATCGTCAATGTGTCGTCGATGGCGGCGCGCCTGGGCTCGCCGAACGAATATGTCGACTACGCCGCCTCCAAGGGTGCGATTGATACCTTTACCATCGGCCTGGCCAGGGAGGTCGCGGCTGACGGCATCCGCGTCAACGCCGTCAGGCCCGGCATCATCGATACAGACATTCACGCCAGCGGCGGCGAGCCGGATCGCGTCTTTCGACTACGTGATGCGGTGCCCATGAAGCGCGAAGGCCATGCAGAGGAAGTGGCGAGCGCAATTCTTTGGCTGCTATCAGACGCCGCGTCCTATTCAACGGGAACCTTCATCGATATCTCTGGCGGGCGATAGCAAATCGGCGACTTGGCCCAATTCAATCTGATTTTTCGACAAATGCCCTTTACTTCCGATTGATGCGATAAACGGAACATTAGCGAGACATTTCATCTTTGATTGCTCTTTGATCGGTCCTCATCTAATCGGGTCTTGGGGGCCAGCCAATATGATCCCACCGGAACAAGCAAGGAGCGATCATGGCGACCAATAGGCGTGAATTGGTATTGCGCCAGACATCACCATGCGGCGATCAGCGGCCAAGATGCGGCGAGTGGGTCTATTTTCGACTCGAGTTCTGTGAACGGCCGGTTGGACACGGCGGATATTATGGTCGCTCGCGAGACGTTGCCGAACTTGCCGGATCAATCTACTTGGAGTGGCGCGGGCGTGGCCTTGCCGCTGACGCGCTCACGACAGTGGCGCGCAGAGCCATTGCGGACGGCAGCTACACCACATTGCTTGTCCCAATACGCGCCACCGACGACGTTGCCCGAAAAGTTCTCGACAAGGTTGGTTTCTACGCCCTCTATGACGAAGTTGGATTGTCGGCATCGACCAGTCGCGCGTTCCACCACGTGACCTACGCGATCGATAGCGAACGTCTCCTGCAGTCCGTGGTCGCGCGAACTGGTGGGGCGGCAGCACTTGCCTAATCGTCATATAGGGCTTATTCGGATTGGTGCTTTCCAGGTGGTCTGGGGAGCATACGTTCTCAGGGCGGGGTGAAAGTCCCCACCGGCGGTGATCACTTTGTGTGAAAGCCCGCGAGCGCCTTCTAGCATTGTAAGAAGGGTCAGCAGATTCGGTGCAACTCCGGAGCCGACGGTTACAGTCCGGATGGAAGAGAACAATCATGACGCGCCGGCCCCCGTGGTCGGGCGTCTGCGATTGCGCGCCCTGGTTCACGTCATATGGAGATTTGACATGAATCAGAG
>JAUVMS010000073.1 GCA_030600135.1 Hyphomicrobiales bacterium
GCTCATCACAATGGTTGACTTGGAGAAACAAGCTCCTGCGCTGCCTGCAGGAGGATGGTCGCCAGAGTGCGCAGGATTTGGCGGAACAGGTCGGTCTTTCGCCCTCGCAATGCGCCCGGCGGCGCCAGCGGCTCGAAGAGGCTGGGTACGTGCTGCGCTACAAGGCAGTCCTCGACCATGCCAAGATCGGCGCGGAAGTTTCGGCGTTCGTGCAGATCGTCATGGCGGCGCATACGCGCGAAAACGCTGAAGACTTTATCTCAGTGGTGCGGCGCACGGCCGAAATCCTCGATGTTTGGACGCTGACCGGCGAGGCCGACTACATGCTACGTGTTGCCGTGCCGAACCTTGCCGGCCTCAACCGGCTCATTCAGGACGTGCTGCTGCCTCATCCCGCCGTTGCCCGGGTGCAATCGCAAATCGTGATGGATCACCTGAAGCGGGATGCTCCGGTTCCAATCTTCGCCAATCAAGGTTGAACCAGTATCTGCGCGGCCCGCCGCTGCAGCTACTTCTGGTCCTTCAATTGCAAGAGCTTGGTGACCCCCGTCGCGAGCGCGCCGGTGACGATGCAGGGCGCGGCAATCTCGGGATGCCCCAGAGCGGTGGCGATAACGCAACCTACCGAAAGCGCTGTTTGGCCGACTTGTGAGGCCCATGACCACGAAGCCTTCTTCGGTCCCTTGCGCTTCAGGTCGTCGACAGAGGCGATGGCGTCCTTTCGCAGGCGTGTCGCCTCATAGGCTTCCGCGGCATCTGCGACTTCCTTGAGGGGCTCGGCGATTTCCTTGGGCTGGTGCTCAATGTGCAAGCGGTAGAGATTGAGCAAATCGCGGTCGCGCTCGGCAGCGGCAGCTAGCGTCCACTTGGCTTTGCTGGCGACAGTGAGCTTGTCGAGATCGTCCTCTTCGTCGGCCCATCTGAGCGCCGAGATGATGCGCAGGACGGGTTCATGGTAACCGGTCGCGGAACGGAACCCCCACAATGCATCGATGACATCGGGGCCCTCCTCCAACGGGCGCTCCATCAAGGTTTTCTCCTCGCCCGAAATAAATTTGTCGATGAGATCCCTGCGCGCCGGCATGCGCTCGGCAAACTTGTTCAACAACTCGGGCCAATAGGGGTTTCCGGAAAAGGCGATGGCCTTGATGATCACCACTTGTTCGCGCGGTGGCATGGGGAACATTTTGGCGACGAGTTTTTCGGCCTTGGATTGATTGTCACCAAGGACGCCGGCAACAAAGCCGATGAGGAGGCCGGCCTGGTCGAGGTCCTTGAAAAGACCAAGCCGGCGCATGTCGTGGACCGCGGCCGATACTCGGGCAGGCTTTGGGTCGTCCTGGTAGGTGTCGAACCAAACAAAGATTTCGTTGGGCGTCTTGAACGTCGGGCCCTTTGCCATGACCGATGCCGGCTGCCAAACCAGCAACAGGGCGATCAACGCCCGCAAAACAAACCACATGATACCACTCCGATCCTGGCCCAGCCCCAATCCGGTTATCGCAGCCGTTCTGTACACCACGCGAAGACGCTTGGTTGGTTGGCGGAGGATTAACGCCAGGTCGCGTCAAGAAAATGGCCGAGGCAAAATGAAACTGTTTTGCTAGCTCGCAACCAACGGTCTGGCCACGTTGTCTTGGGTTCGCCAGGTGCCGACCGGCGCGAGATGCATATGGCGGCGATTGGCGACGCCAATGGCGCCAGGTGCCGGCAGCGAATGCGCCAACCATACGCGACTGACGTTCCAGCGCCGACAAAGCTCGGGGTTGTGCAGCAGCAGCACCCTAAGGTAGCTCTCAAAGAGGCTTTCCAGGCGGGCTAGCGGGCCGTGGCCGACGCCTTGGGCCTCCAGAAACGTCACAATGTGATCGCGAAGCACCGCGCGCTCGTGCGGCAGGTCGTCAAGACCGAGGTGGGCGCGAAGGATATCATTGCGCGGTTCAAACAAGATATCGAGCATTCGCCCCGTCACAATGGTGAGGCGCATGGATTCCAGATCGGCCTCGAAGGACTGAACCCAGTGCGTGAGATAGTTGCGCTCGTACTGGTCGACCGCAATGAGCGCCGGCTCGATCACCGAGCGGTAGGCCATGTTCAAGCGCATCTCGGCCTGCTGCATCTTCCATTGCGCCGCTGTCAGCGCGCGCCGGGTGGCAATTTGGTGGGCCTTATAGTGGCGCCAGCGACGCTTCCAGACCCGCCAGCGAAAACGTCGATGACGTGCCTTCCAGCGGGCAAGTTGAACGTTGAGGTGCATCACGTCGTTGCGGAAGGGCTCGCATCGTCGCTCATAATCGGTCTCGTAGCGCTGGATAATATGTTGTGCGGTTTCCTCGAGGCGATCGAAGGTGCGGCATCGATTGCGCAAGCGCACGACCTTCTTGCGAAAGCCCTTGTTGAGCAGGCTGTCCAAGTGAACGGAGAGGGCGAACGGTCCGCCACGAGCGGCAAGCAGCTCGAACCAGGCATCGACATAGAGTTTCATGCGCTGTTGGCGGGCTTCGGCTTGCCAGAGTGCCTGGCGGGCGTGGCGACGGGTGGGGTTGGTGGGCATGCGCCGACCCGACATCTGCCCGCCGGCGCCCGAGCCGGCAAACCGTGCGCCGAGGCCGGTGCCGGCACCGCGACCCAGACCGGTCAGGATGGCCAGGCCGAAGCGACCTATGACGCTACGAACCGCGAGCCAAAAGGCACCAACGGCGGTGGCGGCGAGCAAGGCAATTTGGTCGAAGAAACCGAATAATTCAGTGAATATCTCCATCGCTCGAATCCTTGATGTTCGAAGGTTGAGCTATGCGACTGCGTGTCCAAGTCCGTGCAATCCCTTCAGCCGCGATCACTGCGACAGGCAGGCACCGTGTCTGCCCATGCTGGCTGCGATCAAGCTTCGCAAACCTCAATGTGGAGAGGACGCGTCGATAAGCAACCGTTATTACTAGCATTCAATTTCGTTTATTTTCACGCACAGGCACGGTGTGCTAGCCTTGGCTTTCCTCCAAACACCGACAGAGGGTTGGGCAAGTCGATGCACACGCTCTACAGCATGCAGGCCTCCGGCAATTGCTACAAGTTGCGGCTCGCCATGGCGCAGCTCGGCGTGGCGTTCCGATTGGTGGACGTTGACACGCTAAAGGGCGAAACCCGTACGCCGGCGTTCCTGGCGATGAATGCAAACGGCAAGATACCCCTGCTCAAGCTCGAGAGCGGAGAGTATTTGCCCGAGTCGAATGCGGCACTCTTCTATCTGGCCGAGGGCTCGGCATTGATTCCCGATGATCGGCTGCATCGTGCACGCATGCTGCAATGGATGTTTTTTGAGCAATATAGTCACGAGCCCTACATCGCCGTGGCGCGTATGTGGCGCTCCTACGTGCCTGGTGGATTGGAGGAAAAAGCAGACCAATTTCCGGTATGGGAGAAGAATGGCTATCAGGCGCTGGATATCATGGAAGAGCATCTGAGCACACAGCCATACTTTGCTGGCGAGGCCTATTGCCTGGCGGACATTGCGCTTTATGCCTATACGCACATGGCAAACCAAGGCGGCTTCGATCTTTCGCGTTATCCGCACATCCGTCACTGGCTCCAGCGTGTCGCCGATCAACCCGGTCATGTGCCGCTAAGTTGGCGGCCGGAGACGTAAGAGCGATAGCCAATATTTCAAGCCGGGCAATTGGTCCCAGTTGCGCTCACGACACACAAATTCGCGCGCTCACACTATTGTCACTGGAATTGTCCCTGAGTGCCACATTGCCAGCAATCGAGCGCCCTAATCGAATGCTCGAAGATCGACGTCGATGGCTGCGCACACGGGAAGCAATCACACAATGTCAAGCACACTGAGAGCTGGACTATGGCGCCAGGCTGCCAAGGACTTCGGGATCGGCCTCGTTATCTGCTTGGTCGTTGTGCTGTTGGCTGCGTCGGACTGCGAGGCGGCATCCTACAATCGCAGCGCGACGGGTAAGCCACCGTCGACCAACCGGGAACTGAGCGAACTGGCCGCGCCGACGACCACGTCCCTGCTTTGGCGCGGCACGAACTTCTCAAAAATCCGTAGGGCGCGATTGCTCGAGAGCGAAGTGGACGTGCAAGTCAGCGGCGTCATCGCGCGCGGCATCATTATACAACGATTTCAGCTGCCTCGATGGGGTGCCGAAGAGGCGGCCTATGTCCTGCCATTGACCCACGACGGCATGGTCGATGGCCTGCGGATGACCATCGGCGATCGCGTGATAAACGGGTTGCCTGGCGGAGAACGCCATGACGGCCAGCCGGCCCGAGGCGATCAGCGCGCAACCTTGGCCCGTGACATTGCTCAACTCGATCTAGATGCGTTCGTTGCCGAGATCCCCAACACGAGCGGCGCGCAAACCATCACTGTGGAACTCACCTTTCAACAGCTGGTGCAACAGAACAGCGATGGTGGGTTCGAGCTACGATTGCCGATTGGACCGGCAACAGCGCGGGCGGCACGGTTGCGTGTTCATGCAAAACTCGATGCCGGCTTTGCGGTGTCCACGGTTGAAAGCGTCGATCATGACGCCGCGATCGAGATGATCGGCGAGGAAAAAGCCGTCGTCGACATCGATCAAGGTTGGACCCGCGCGGGCCAAGATTTCACGTTGCGCTGGTCGCTTCAGCCGTCCGCTTTGCCGCAGGTCGCGCTCTTTCGCGAAACCTGGAACCAAGCGGTACATCTGATGGCGCTGGTTGTTCCACCTGATCCTCGATTTGCCGCCAGCGCACCGCCGAGAGACCTCATCTTTGTGCTCGACCAGCTCAAGATGATTAGCGCGCTGCAGCGCAGACAACTCATGCATGCGCTCGAGCACGCGGTGCGCCGGTTGCGCCCGACCGACCGGTTCAACGTCTTTATGTCTTCAGGCGAATGGACCCGCCGCCTGTTCAACACTCCACAGACCGCGAGTACTGCAAACCGTGCGCTGTTGCACCGCTCTCTCGGCTATGACCGTGGTACGCAGGCTGGCGGCCTGGTCGAGGCATTTCGCGAGGGTCTACAGGGTACGACGGCCAACGACGAGCCATCGCGCCTTCGCCAGGTCATCGTCGTGACGGATGGCTGGTCACAGGGCACGAGAGAGTTGCTCGCACTTGCCGCCAAGGCTCCCAGTACACATCGAATCTTCGCGATCAATGCGGGCGCCGGGCCTGCCAGCCTCATCTTCCGGCGTATCAGTGAACTCGGTCGCGGGGCCTACTTTGAGGTTTCGTCGCGAACCGGCCAATACAAAGTCGTTGAGACATTCTTGCAAAGCCTTGAGCGCCCCGTTCTCACCGATTTGACCATCAAGTGGCCGGCCGGCGTGCGCGCGGAAATGGTGCCGGACGTGCTGCCCGATCTCGACGTCTCTCGGCCTCAGCTTGTGCTGGCGCGCGTCTCGACGCTGCGGGGCAAGCTGGCGATCGAGGGACAGTACCGGGGCAATGAGTGGGTGGCGAACGAAACGCTGGTGGACGGTCGGCGAGGCGCTGGCATCGCAAAGCTTTGGGCTGCCCGACGGAGCGTGGCACTGATGTATCGCACGCTCAGTGGGCAAAATCGTAGTCATGTCGTCAAGGCGGTGTCCGAACTCAGCCGAACTTATGAACTGGCCAACGGTGGGTTTGCGTTTTCGGCGACCGGACCCGGAGACGACATTCGTGGAAGTGCCTCACAGCAAGCGGCACGTGCTGGAACGAATTCGGGCATGCTCAAAAGTCGCCATGACCAATCGGACTTAGCCGTTGGCGGGAAAGCTGGCCCCAGGCTGGCACTTTTGGTTTCACAGCCCATATCTAAGGCGTTGGGGTGGAAAGCCTTTGCACCCGGGCAGCAGGCAGATGACAGATCAAACAAATCCGGCGCAGCAGACAGGGCTGATCTCGACGCGACCGGCGGCTTGGTCAGTGGCGGACAATCGGCCTTATCATGGCCGTTGTTGAATGAGAGACATGTTATGATGATCATCGTCGTCCTGCTTTTTGCGACGATGTGTGCGATCACCCTTGGATTTTGGCGCCACCTTCGCCACCAGTACGCGTCTAGTTTGCGGAACGGTCGCCGCGAAGGCGATGGTTTCAGATTGAATCGGATCTGAAATGTGTTTCGCCCTCTCAACCTTGAGGATTGAGACTGAGTATCGTCGTTCTTGCGTCTCATAAGGATAATCAGGCTCTAGGCTGATGGAAGGCAAACGTATGCGAAATGGCACTGGGTTTCGAATTGTCCGGCCCGCGAGGCCGTCTAATCAGGCGCTTTTCATTGCCGGGCCGTTGTTGACCGTTCTGGCCATCGCTGTTGTGCTTGCTGGTGGCGGTCATTTCGATTCGAAATCAGCGTTGCAGCGCTCATGGGAACGAGTTGTGGCAAGCGAGGGCCACGGCCTGAGCGTGGTACCGTTCAGTTTCGCCGAGATGGGCGACGTCGTGATCGATGGCAAGGCGTTGTTTGATGGCGCGCGCGCGCTCGCGTTGACTGGCGCAGCACCGCATAGCGGTCAGCTCAAGACGCTACTCGGCAGGCAATTGCCGATCCTCGCCGAGATCATTACCGATGACGGGCAGTGGGTGGTTGTCGCGCCTCAGGGCGACGAAGCGAAAGTCGCATGTCGCGATCCGCTGTTCCCGAGTTCGGAGGAAGAGTTGCTGTCCTGCCCGATGCTTTCGGGCGCACCGGACGATCGGGTTGGCGACGTCGAAACGAGTGGCGCTCGTAAAGACGCCCGCGGCGGGGCGATGATCGGACGGACGCTACGATCGCTCTGAGGAGGGGCGGGGTTGTTGGGCGGCGACAGTGCTACACCTCAAACTCTCGTGACCATTCATCGGGCAAACGGCTCGTACGCTCGGCGATGTCCGCTACGCTCTCTCGATATTCATCTTTGAGATAACGCCTTATCGTGTCGGGCAGCACAGATTTTTGCGATGGGTTGTAGCGGCGTTCGGTGCCCGGGAACCATTGGGCTTCGAATGAGGTGCCGATAAAGCTGCAGATCCGCTCGAGCGCGCCCAGGCGGTCAGCGTGAATGTCCTCATAAAACTCAATTGAGATTTGTTCGTCTGAGAATACGGCGGAAAGGTTGGCAAGCGTCGTCGCGTAGTCGCCAAACTCCCGAAAGCGTTCGTCTCGCAGGATGTCGATGAGGTCGTCGTCCGTCTGGTCGCCAGCATCAAGGGCGTGGACGCGGCAATAGTGAAGGAGCTGCGACCAAGAACGCGTAACCGGATTTCGGACGATGTAGAGAACGCGTGCCTCGGGTGCCAGGCGGCGAACATGGGCGAGCCCATCGCGACCGATAATGGCATACTCAGGCGTTGCTTCGCCGGCAAAGGTTTTGCCTTGGCGCTCGGCAAAGAGTTGCGTGTACCAGGTGTCATCGATCGGACTGTGCATGTAGCGCCGGTACCAGGGCCACTGCGCACGCAGTTCCGTCCAGCGGTTGAGTTGGGTCCAAAGCCTCTGGTGATACTTGCGATAACGTGAGCGCCGCTTCCCGTCGCTAAGGTGCGTCGTGATGTTGTTGATGTGATCGAAATAATGGATTTCCTTGACCGGCGTGACGAAGACGTCGGGATGGCTGGAAAGCACACGTGCGAGCCACGTGGTGCCGGCTTTTTGCGCGCCGACACAGACAAAGTAGTTCTCGATGCTCGCAGAGGTTTGCATCCGGCCTTGCCCGTTCAAGATTGAACCCACCGCCCTGACACCGTGAAGCACGGCCCGGATGAGTACGAATTTCTCGGCCCGCGGGGCGGCCTATCTGTATTTGACGCCCAGTCGCTGACAAGCGCTCAAATTGAAGCACGCCGGCCGCTGAATGTTTGAGACAGATCTGTTGCCAGCGTGGCACACTGGCGCCCATAAGATGTCCACTCCTTGTGCTCAGCTCGCCCATCAATGAGCGTATAACCCTAAATTGGGCCGAGCAGGCTGACGAAGACCACCGTGCGGGAGATAATCGATGCGTCTAAATCCACCCACCGTTTTTATATTCTTGATCTCATTGGTGCTTGTTGCACTTGCCGTCATTAGTCATCTCGGCATCGTGTCGATCCCGTTCAAGTTTCCAAATCAGAACTTTTGGCTGGCCGTCTTTGGTTATGTCATCTTGTTGATCGGCAATCTCGTGCGCGGGCTGTAGCAGGCTGTTGAAGGGAGACGCGCATGGGCGGACAAACCGGTTTTTGGTACGACGAAAAGTGCTTTTGGCATTCAGGCGGTAACTATGCGCTCGTGCTGCCGGTCGGCGGATACGTGCAGCCGCAGGCGGCCGGCGGTCTTGCCGAGAGCCCCGAGACCAAGCGCCGCCTCAAGAACCTCATGGAGGTCAGTGGTCTGCTGAGCCAACTCGACATTCGCAGTGCGCCGCCTGCGAAGGACGAGGATCTACACCGGATCCACACGAACGATTATCTCGCCGAATTCAAGCGGTTGAGTGATTCGGGTGGCGGTGAACTCGGCGAGCATGCCCCCTTCGGTCAAGGCTCCTACGAGATCGCCGCATTGTCCGCCGGGCTTGCCAAGGGTGCGGTCGGAGCCGTTCTCGCCGGCGAGCAAAGGAACGCCTATGCGCTGTCGCGCCCTCCCGGCCATCATTGCCTGGCGAGTAAGCCAATGGGGTTTTGCGTGCTCGCCAACATCGCTATCGCCGTCGAGGCGCATCTGGCGGCCGGCGCCGCGAACAAGGTCGCGATTGTCGATTGGGACGTGCACCACGGCAACGGCACGGAAGCGATTTTCTATGAGCGCGGCGATGTGCTGACCATCTCAATGCACCAGGACAACAACTTTCCACCAGCGAGCGGCGGCTTCGAGGCGCGGGGCCAAGGCGCCGGCGAGGGCTTCAACATCAACATTCCGCTGCAACCTGGCGGCGGACATGATGCCTACAGCTACGCAATGGAACGGATTGTCGTGCCGCAGGTGTGCGCCTTCGCCCCCGACATCATCGTCGTTGCCTCGGGCTTCGATGCCTCGGGCTTCGATCCGCTATCGCGGATGCTGGCATCGTCTGAAACATTTGCCATGATGACCCGCGAGCTTATGGCGGTCGCCGACGAGACGTGCGACGGGCGGCTGGTGCTGGTGCATGAGGGCGGCTACAGCGAGGCCGCGGTACCGTTTTGCGGGCATGCCACGATTGCGGCACTTGGCGGGATCGATGTCGGTTTGAAGGATCCCACGCTCGAGCGATTTCAAAGACAGCAGCCGAACGAGCGCATGCGAGCTCTTCAACGCACGATAATTGACGAGATGGCCGAGGCGATTTGATCAGCCCATCGGACAGCGATCAAATTCCGTTGCACTGAATATTTCCCATTGCTCACAAAAATTGATAATCTGACGCCAACTGGAAACTGATGAAATGAAATTAGCCTTGCACAAAATTTTGGGGGCGACAGCGGTCGCCTCGTTGGCGCTTTCACCCTACTTGGCGTTTGCTGACAGTCAGACCCCGCTCGGCGGCAATGCGGGAACGAAGAAGCCTTGTAGCTGCCGCTATCAAGGTCAGGATGTATTGCTCGGCGAGAGCATCTGCATGAAAACAGCCAGCGGTTATCGGCGGGCGCGCTGCGGGCGCTATCTCAACAACACGTCTTGGGAGATATCCGACGAGTCCTGCATGACGATTTCGCGGGCGCTTTCGCCGAAACTTGGAAACGAAAGTTGACAGCTGGGCGAGGCGATGTCCGTTGACATTCGTTCAAGCGCTCTCCATATTGCGCCGCAATAGGTTCCCCCGGATGGCGCTTTGGTCGGCATTCATGCCTCGACCTCGTCCGAGGAACCTCTCTGAAACCCGGTTTCTCCGCATTGCGCGCGGCGAAAACCAGTTCAGAAGGACGACTGCACGAAGTTGCGGTCACGCCGCCTGACGCATCGGGAAGAGGTCCCGTAGATTATTGATCGATTTTGATGGTCTCGGTTTACCCGAGACAATAGATAACGCGATTAGCGCTCAGGACACTCGCCAACCAACGCCAATTCAAATCGAAGCGGTTTTGCCATCGTTGGGTAGAAACGAGATGTTTGCACTCGCCAAAATGGGCGGGGGCATACTTAGCAGCGCGACGTCTTCGCAGTTGCGCGTGTTGGCGCCGCGCGAGAGCGCAGCACAGCCGA
>JAUVMS010000357.1 GCA_030600135.1 Hyphomicrobiales bacterium
CAACAGGCGGAAGTCGGAGCGGTTCACAATGACTGAAATCCCGAACGCCGAAGCGGATTGCCTCCGGCACTCGGTACAGTGGCACACATAGATCTCGCGTGGCGGGCCCGTGATTTCATAGCGAAGCGCGCCACATTGGCAGCCGCCCGTACGGGGATATGTTGTCGCATTGCCGCTCATTGTGCGCCGTGGCTCTCGCCCCTCCTTGGTACTATGCGTAGCTTATTGCCGTTCCTTTTTTTTGCTGATCCTTGAACCGCGGCCCAGTTTTGTGCCGAACCACACCATACCTCCAGTTTTGGCGCAAGATCGGCGCGTTGCCGCGCGGTCCCCAAACGGGGATTAAAAGTTTTTGGCTCCTTGTCGACCGCGGTCGAATAGAGTGGCGAGGCGCATTCGGGACAAAAAAGCTGGCGGCTCGTTGCACCGCTTTCGGCCGTCTTGACGTACGTTTTGGGGGTGCCGGCCAGGAGCTTGAAATCGGTTTCCGGTACAGACACGGCCCAGCGAAACGCCCCGCCCGAAATCGACTGGCAGTCGGTGCAGTGGCAGACGTAGACGCCCTCCGGATCGACCTCGGCCTGGTACTTGATGAAGCCACAATGGCAGCTCCCGTCGATTTTCATCGTTTTGCTCCGTTGGGGGTGCCGCCTTCTTGGTTCTGGTCGGCATGACGGCACTAATTTTGGCACGCAAATGGAGTTCAATGACTTGGCATTTGAACTCTTCAATTCGGGCCAACGCGATGAGGCATTACATCATGCGACGCTTGCTGTAAAAATGAGTTCAGATCTGGATTTTCTGGCGACGCAGGCGCGTATGTTAGCGAGCACCAATAGCCCAATGACTACGATGCCTGCCCTACATGAAGCATAGAGTCACTATGGATGTGGCGCAGCGCCAGAGTAGGTCCTCGCCAAAAATCCGGTTATTTCCTCGGGATCTGTAATATGTGCACCGGTTGGTAGCACCAAAACAGGCAGCCATTGTTGCTCGTCACCAAGAATATCAATCAATTCGTCCCGTGGTTTTTCAAAGGATATGCGTCGAATGTCTATATGCGCTTCCCAGTGCGGATTGCATAACAAAGCCCCTTCAATCAAGGCACAGTGAGAGCAAAACCATGTTGTGTTGATTATCCCTTCTACATTCGGATCTTCAAACGGCATTTTAAGAAGGAATAATATATGCTTCATCTCTCATCTCCTTTCGATTTCGCATCGATTACTGCCCATGTTTTACGGTTTATTGGTCATTTTATACATTTCTTACACAATCGCATTTGCTACATGCCACGCTATATGGCCTGCAGAAGGTCGTCAGTTTGCGCGAAGACTGGACCACCCAGCTCTCTTGTGACCAGGCCCATAGCAATGCAACCTAAGCGGAGCGATGTGCAATGGACAGCCCCAGATTACACTGACTTGTTGGATGTCATGTCACTAGGAATTGGGTCCCACGCAGCCGCACGCCGCAGCACGCCGTTTCCGCTGCTACCAGTTCCAAATCTCGGCGGCGGCGATGATGGGGCCGTTGCGGTCCTGCTGAACGAGCACGGCACAGCCGTCGACGCCGTTCTGCATCAATTCCTCGGACGACAGGCGGATGGTCTTGGCCTTACCATCCCAGGCACCGAGCTCGGTCAATTTGCGGACGATGTTGTAGTAGGTGAGCTTGCGCCCACGATTCTCGCCATGCTTGATCGCGACGTCGCCTTTGCTCAGCACTGCGGCGAGCAAGATGGTGGCAGCACCGACATCGGCATCGGAAGGGGCGTCGCCCAGTTCGATGACCAGATCGCCGTCTTGCATTTGTAGCGATATGGGGATCGGCGCTCGCGCGAGCTTCGCCTTGGTGGCGATGATGGCCTTGCTGATTTGCAGCGCGTCACTGCCTATGGCATGGGCCATGCCATTGACCACGACCTGCGGGGTGTAGACCCGTCCGTCGCCGCGTTTGCGGGAATAGTCGCGCTGGCGCTTGCTATGTTGCGAGCTGCCATAGGTGTCCTTCCAGCCGAGATAATCCCAGTAGTCAACGGGCATCGTGAGTGCGACGATATCATCGCGATCGACGTAGGTTTTCAGCAATGCGTCGGCCGGCGGACACGATGAGCAGCCCTGACTGGTGAAGAGTTCAACGACCGATTTGAACTTGGCCGGCTTGTCTCCGGCAATTACCGCAAGCGCGCTAGCGACCGTCAACGTCATAAAAACAAACACAAATTTCAAGGAAAGGCGAATCAAAGCGGTGTCTCCAAATGATGCCCTCATTCAACAGCCGCACTATGCACGTTTGCCGGCAGATAATCGCTTCACATTCGTCATATGTCGGTCACGATCGCTTGAGCCACGCGGCTCGCGGGTCGGACCGACCCGCGAGCGCAATGCGCACGATCCATCGATGCAGATTACGCGGCAGCGGCCAAATTGCGCAAAACGTAGGGCAATATCCCCCCGTTGCGGAAGTAGGCCAGTTCGTCGGCCGTATCGATGCGGCAGAGGGCCGTTATGGTTTCCTTTCTGCCATCGGCGAAGGTGATCGAAACCGCCAACTCAGCGCGTGGTTCGAGCCCACTCAAACCAGCGACGTCCAGAGTTTCATCGCCCTTGATGCCGAGGCCTTGCCAGGACTGCCCGTCGGTGAACTGGAGCGGCAGCACACCCATGCCGATGAGGTTCGAGCGGTGGATGCGCTCGTACGACTCCGCGAACACCGCACGGACGCCGAGCAGGCGGGTGCCTTTCGCCGCCCAATCGCGGCTCGATCCGGTGCCATATTCCTTACCGGCCAGGACGACGAGGGGCACACCTTCGCTCTTGTAACGCATCGCGGCGTCGAATATCGACATGTCATCGCCCGAGGGATGGTGGACCGTCACGCCGCCCTCGATGCCCGGCATCATCTGATTCTTGATCCGGATGTTGGCGAATGTGCCGCGCATCATGACCTTGTGGTTGCCGCGTCTCGAGCCGTAGGAGTTGAACTCGCGCGGCGAGACTTGATGGTCGACCAGATAGTCGCCCGCCGGGCCGTCGGACTTGATGGCACCGGCCGGTGAAATGTGGTCGGTCGTGATGGAGTCGCGGAAAAGCCCTAGGATGCGGGCCCCTTCGATGTCGGTAACTTCACCCGGTTCCATCTCGATGTCCTCGAAGTAGGGCGGGTTCTGCACGTACGTCGAGGTCGAACTCCAGCCGTAGGTCATCGCCGCGGCAGTGGAGGTGGCCATGGCCTGCCATTGGGCGTCGCCCTTGAAGACGTCACCGTAGCGCTTGGCGAACATTTCCGGCGTGACCGAGGAGCGGATGAGGTCGGCGATCTCCGTGGGGCTCGGCCAAATGTCGCGCAGGTAGACCGGATTGCCGTCACGATCGTTGCCCAGAGGGTCGTTCGTCAGGTCAGCGTTGAGCGAACCGGCGATGGCATAGGCGACGACGAGGGGAGGTGACGCGAGGTAGTTGGCCCTGACGTCCGGGTTGACGCGCCCCTCGAAATTCCGGTTGCCCGAAAGCACCGAACAGGCGACGAGGTCGCCCTCTTGCACCGCTCTGGCGATATTCTCGGGCAGCGGGCCTGAATTGCCGATGCAGGTCGTGCAGCCGTAACCGACGAGGTCGAATCCGAGCGTGTCGAGGTCGCCCTGCAGGCCAGCTTTGGCCAAGTAATCGGTCACAACCTGGCTGCCAGGGGCGAGCGACGTCTTGACCCATGGCTTGACCTCCAAGCCCTTGGCATGGGCGTTGCGCGCGACAAGCCCGGCGGCAATGAGGACCGAGGGGTTGGACGTGTTGGTGCATGAGGTGATGGCTGCGATCACGACGTCGCCGTGACCAATGTCGAAGTCTTCACCGTCCACCTTAACGCGCTTGTCAGCTTCGCCAGGTTTGGCGAATTCACCGGCCAAGACCTCCGCGAACGCGGGTTTGGCATCGGCGAGGCGAATGCGATCCTGCGGCCGCTTGGGGCCGGCGATCGAGGGAACGACATCGCCAAGATCGAGTTCGAGGATGTCGGTAAAGACCGGATCCGCCGTCGCTGCATCGCGGAACATGCCCTGCGCCTTGGCGTATGTCTCGACGAGGGCAATGCGGCTCGGCTCGCGGCCCGTGGCTGTCAGGTACTGCAAGGTGTCGCCATCAATGGGGAAAAAGCCGCAGGTCGCGCCATACTCCGGCGCCATGTTTGCGATCGTCGCCTGATCCTCCAACGACAAATGGTCGAGGCCGGGGCCGAAGTATTCAACGAATTTGCCAACGACACCGCGCGCCCTCAGCATCTGTGTCACCGTCAGGACCAAGTCGGTCGCGGTGACGCCCTCGCCGAGCCTGCCGTTGAGGCGAAAGCCGATCACCTCGGGGATGAGCATGGAGATGGGCTGTCCGAGCATGGCCGCTTCAGCCTCGATGCCACCGACACCCCAGCCGAGGACCGATAGGCCGTTGACCATTGTCGTGTGACTGTCGGTGCCGACACAGGTGTCCGGGAAGGCCACGCCGCC
>JAUVMS010000274.1 GCA_030600135.1 Hyphomicrobiales bacterium
CTTGCTTGCATCACTGCTGCACTGTCTCGCCGGCCAAACGCTGCAAAATCCCTCCGGCGTTGACAGATTGCAGATTGTCATCTTGACGCCAGCCTGACGGGCACGTCGCTTGACCAACTCACGATTTAGCGTCCCGAGCGTGGACAGATGCCAATGGCTGGTGGCGTTTCGGCCAAAGAGGCGAAAGGTCTAAGGAGTGATTTCTGGCGTGGAACACCCGTGGTCGCCCTTTTTGCCAAATCCTGCGGTTTAAGATTGGTGTATCTGCGCAGCATCTTCCAATCCTTGTGCCCTGTGACGAGTGCGACCTCCGGAATTTGGTAACCTGCTTCGAATAAACGGCTGGCCGTTTCGTGCCGCAGGTCATGAAACCGCAAGTCGTTGATCCCCATTCGACGACACGCGCGGCGAAAAGCAGCTCCAACCGACCGACCACCGTATGGAAACACGCGGCCTTCTCGGCCGGTGACCTTTGCCTGTTCGTCCATCAGGACAAGCGGATCCCAGCCGGCGTCACTAACCAGAGCAATCGTCTGATTATTGCCAAGCTTATCTCTTGGGTGCTTGCGGTTCCGGATAACAACAACACGCTGAACAGCATCGACATCTGTCCAGTGTAGTTGGCAGATTTCGTTTTGACGCATACCTGTCGCGATGGCAAATCGAACTATACGGCCGACTGGTATGATTTGACGCGGGTTGGCATCATAATACGCAAGGATGCGTATGAGTTCGTCAGGCGTTGGACGACGATCACGCTCTTTGCCCTTCCCTATGAGAGCCAAGCGCTTCAACGCAATCCTCGCTTGATCCACCGGCTCGACCGACGTGGGTATACCGTGCACTGCAGCGGCGTGCAGCAGTACTGTCCGTAGATATCCAAGCTCCATGGCGAGCGTCACTGGCCCCGCCCCTTCTTTCGCGCGGTGCTTGCCGAAGGCAACCAGCTGTTCTCGATGCAGATGCTTTACCTTTATTGACCCTAGGGTACGGTCTAACTTCTCAAGACAATAAGACTTGCTGCGCAATGGCGCCCGACCGACATCACACATGTCGCGCACGTGCAGTGCGATAAGCTTACCGATCGTGTCAACTTCAGCTGTTGGTGGAGATCCCAAGTTGTGTCCAAGGTCAATGCGTCGTTCAATGTCGCGCGCCCAGTTGCGGGCATCTGCCTGCAGGCGGAACGTACTAGCCACATACTGGCCTTTACGGCGGACCTGAACACGCCAGGAACCGGATTTGAGCTTCGTGATAGTGGCCATGGTTGTGTGCACCATGTGTGCAGTGCGGATGCGAATGGGTACGAATACGTGCGAACAAATGCGAACAGATGTGTGCACACGTAGGAATTAGATGACTGATTCAACTAAATTTTTCGTTCAAAATCAAGGGCATAGATTCTGTGTGGCACCAATGGCGGACTGGGACGCGAAATACGCGGGCCGATCGACCGGCCTCTTCGGCGCTGAAGCCAACGAATATCTCCGCCAAATTGTCGCCCGATCGGAATTCGCAGCCTCCAGCGCGCTCTGCCTGGCCGACGGCGATGGTCGCAACGGGCGCTGGTTGGCTGCCAGGGGACTGGACGTCACTGCCGTCGACATTTCTGAAATTGCCGCCGCGAATGCTGCCGCATTCGATCGGCAAGCCGGCCTAGCTGTCGAGCGCGTCGTTGCGGACCTCGCCAACTGGGCGCCACCGGACGGTCGTGTCTGGGACGCCGTTTTCCTCTTCTATCTTCAGTGCGACGCGCCGACACGACTTAGGGCCCTGAAACTAGCCTCTCAGGCGCTCGCCCGTAACGGCTGGTTCGTGCTCGAGGCCTTTGCCAAGAGCCAGGCCGATAACAACATGGGGCCGGCCGATCCGTCGCTGCTCTATAGTCTTGATGAATTCGGCGAAGCCCTGCCTGAGTTCGAGATTGTCGAAGCGCTGGATGGACAGATTCGCCTGGACGAAGGACCGCGACACACCGGCCTAGCGCAAGTCGTTCGCTATGCCGCGCGCAAGGTTTGAAATCGCGCGCAGTTGATAACGAATGCAAGCGGCGTCAGCTCCCCGAATTATCCGCGTTCGGGAAGAACAATTGCTCGCCGCCGAGCTTATGGGCGGCAATGGCGGTTTGCCCCGCACCGGATAGGAGCCAATCAATAAATGCCTGACCCGCTTGCGCCTCGACGTTGGCACAGCGCGCCGGGTTCACCAGGATGACGCCGTATTGGTTGAAGAGATCGTTATCACCCGCCACCAGGATCTTATGCGCGCCCTTATTCTTGAAACTGATCCAAGTTCCCCGATCGGTCATTGCGTAGGCCCCCATGCCGATCGCCACGTTGAGCGTCGCGCCCATTCCCGATCCCGTCTCGCGGTACCAAGCGCCACTCGCCCTGGACGGGTCGACGCCGGCCGCTTGCCATAGGCGCATCTCCTTTTTGTGCGTGCCGGAGTTGTCGCCGCGCGAGGCGAAGGTCGACCGGCTCGCGGCAATCTTCTTGAACGCGGTCGAGGCATCGTCCAAGCCCGCGATCACGGCCGGATCTCCCGGCGGCCCAACCACAACGAAGTCGTTGTACATGACGTCGTGACGTGAGATGCCAAAGCCGTCGGCAACGAATTTTTCCTCGGCCTGCTTGGCGTGCACCAGCAAAACGTCGCCATCACAATTCATTGCATTCTTGATTGCCTGGCCGGTACCGACCGCAACCACGTGGACCTTGATTCCGCTCGCCTCTTCAAAGATCGGCAGAATGTGGTCGTAGAGCCCGGAGTTGGCGGTCGATGTGGTCGACTGCAGAATAATCGCCGTCTCGCCCGCACGTATTTGCGGTGCCCAGCATGTTGACGCCAGGATCGCAATGGCGCCAAGTTTGAGCGAGCTTTTGCCCAACATCCCCAGGTGCTCCGTTTCGTCTTGTCATAAAAGGATGCGACCAGCCAGATAGTCCCGTGCCGCATCTGAATTGGGCGCCGCAAAGAATTCCTCGGCGCTCGTATGCTCCTGAACCTGGCCACGATGTAGAAAGACCACCTCGTCGGCCAGGCGCCTTGCCTGCCCGATGTCATGGGTGACAAAGATGATCTTGGTGCCACGTCCATGGGCGGTTCGCACCATCTCCTCGATCAAAAGTGTTGAGGCAGGATCGAGGCTTGCCGTCGGCTCATCGAGAAACAGCACGCCAGGCTCCATCGCCAGCGCCCGTGCCAGCGCTAGCCGTTGCTGTTCGCCGCCCGAGAGCAAGCGCGCTGGTTGATTGGCGGACTCACTGAGCCGCGCATGTTCGAGTATTCCGTCGCGGCGCTCAGCGCTCCCGATCCCGCGCAACTTGAGCACGAAGTCGACGTTGGCAGCGACCGAGCGGCGCAGCAGGACGGGGCGCTGAAACACCATCGCCTGGCGGGATCGAACCGCCTCCGTCAGCTGCCGGCCAGCCCACGAAATGTCTCCCGTCGTCGGCGCGATAAGGCCGTGCAAGAGGCGAAGAAGCAGGCTTTTTCCGGCCCCATTGGGCCCCATGACGACGGTTATCTGTCCGCCTGTGATGCGCAAGTTGACGCCATCAATGAGCCGCTTGCCTTGCACTTCCAAGCTGAGGTCGTGAACCTCTCCCGGCAGAAGGGCTTCCATTGCTCCACCGCCGGCCTTGGTGCGCTCGCGCGCTTGGCCAGTCCCGGCGGTTGCATGCAAAGGGTGTGAGGCGCTAAGCATATGCAACTCGTGTGGCGGTTGACCTCAGCGCCATCACACCGGCATTCACCACCAGTGCGATCGCCAGCAAAACCATTCCGAGCGCCAGGGCCAGCGCCAGGTCGCCCTTCGAGGTCTCGAGCGCAATGGCGGTCGTCATGACCCTGGTCAAGTGATTGATGTTGCCGCCGACGATGATGACGGCGCCGACTTCAGCAATGGCCCTGCCAAACCCCGCGAGCGCCACCGTCAGCAGGCTATAGCGCGCATCCCAAAGCAGTGCGCCGATCGCGGTCCGCACCGGTACGCAAAGCGAGCGGAATTGCTCGGCATATTCCACATGCAAATCCTCGATCACCTGACGCGCCAGTGCGGCAATGATTGGCGTTATCAAGATGGATTGCGCGATGATCATGGCGCTCGGCGTGTAGAGCAGCCCGAGGGATCCGAGCGGCCCCGCGTTCGACAGCAACAGATAGACCAGCAGGCCCACAACGACCGGCGGCAAACCCATCAACGCGTTCATCAAAACAATGACCGCGCCGCGACCCGAAAACCGACTGATGGCGACCAAGGCGCCAAAGGGCAAAGCGATGGCAGAGGAAACGAGCATCGCGCAGAGGCTGACACGCAGTGACAGACCGATGATCTCCATGAGGTCGCCATCGCGTGCCAGGACGAGCGCGAAGGCCAATCCAAACGCATCCCCAAAATCTTGCATAATGTTGCAATTCTTTCGAAATAGGGTATTTTGACGTAATAGAATGCACCAAATTACCGATAATCACAACCGCACATGGGCGCGAGTATCAACTGGTCCGTAGCCGACATTGCGGATCTGCAAGAACCTGACGCAGCTCACGTCGCCGGCCGGCATGCCGCATAGAACTGGCGCGCGCAGTTGCGAGCATCTCAGGTGATTGTTCGGAGACCTTGAGGCAGACGTCGATCGTACTA
This sequence comes from Hyphomicrobiales bacterium, assembly GCA_030600135.1. Lineage (GTDB taxonomy): Bacteria > Pseudomonadota > Alphaproteobacteria > Rhizobiales > JAUVMS01 > JAUVMS01. The sequence continues at coordinate 4,646 of JAUVMS010000274.1, forward strand.
CGACATCACTCGGCGAGACTTTGCGCCCAACCACCGTGCAACAGCCGTTCGAGAAACAGTGATGAAAGCTCCGCCTGGCTGCTGACGTTCATCTTCTTATAAATATTGGAGCGATGAATACCGATGGTACCTGGCGAGATGTCCAACAGCCTCGCCATCGATTTCGCCGAGTGCCCGCGCAGCAGGAACCGGGCGATCTCCTTTTCGCGCTGTGTCAATTCCCTCGAGCCAAAGCTCATCAGCGATTTCACGATCTGGGCATGGACTGATCGGCGCAGCTCGATCTCGTCAATCTCGCCTTGGGGTCCCGACCCATAATGCATTTTGAAGAGCGAAGTGCAAACGTGGTCTATATCGCCCATGACATTGACCACTCGCTCGAGTTGATCGGTACTTGCATCGTCAATCAGGATCGAAACGTGAACGCAAATGTCTTGCCCGACGTCCAGCAGGCTGCCGACTTCATTCTTCGCGCTAAGGGAGCGGAAGTAGCGTTGGTAGAAACGACTTTGATTGAAATTCTCTATGGAGTCTTGCGATATATGTAAGACGCCTCTTTTATCCGTATTTTGAAACGTTTCGAAAAATGGGTCGAACAAATAAAGTCCACTCAGATATTTTCTCAGATCAGCGTCAATCTTTTCACCGCCGCTGGCAAATATCACTAAGGGCTGCAGTCCCTTCCTGAACTCGAACAGCACGATCTCTTGCGCCGGAACCCATTCACCCAGGAACGAGGCAAACAATCGCGGGAAGTTCGCATCCGTGGCCTCGTCTATGAGTGAGGCAACTGACTGAAAAAAAGCCGTCTGTGGTCTCTGATGCGCTTTACCATTCGCGTCCCGTGTAAATCTGTCTCAAAGCAAGA
>JAUVMS010000326.1 GCA_030600135.1 Hyphomicrobiales bacterium
GAATGGGCCAAGAGCAACTGGCTGGCCTCCGACGGACACGCAATGTATCATTAATTTGCCCGCCCAATCGTGGAGCGTGCAGAGCTTTCCTCGACCCAAAGGGCAGATCAAATAGCATGTTGTCGAGCCAAATTGCGCCGCCGCATAGTGCGCTCTGCCGGGTAACGATGGGCAAGCCAGGTTGGAGCCCGATATGAGTGAGCTGACGGACCCCGAAATCCTGGAATTCGTAAGGGTCAGCGAAGATAGCTATCCGATAGATGCCAACGTTGCGTCACCGGAGGAGGATCGGAGGCTTTACCGCCTCATGTTCGCGCTATTCGAGCTGCCACGCCCGGACGACGTTGCAAGCGGCGATACGTTCATCGCGGCCGCTGGTCCGACAAGACAAATCCCCGTCCGGTACTACTCATCGGCACGGGCCGATTGCCCATCCGCGGCAATTCTCTACCTCCACGGCGGCGGATTTGTTGTCGGCGATTTGGAGAGCCATGACCCAACTTGCGCACGGCTTTGTGCCGAGACCGGTCTCGATGTCATTTCTGTCGATTATCGCTTGTGCCCGGAACAAGCCTATCCGGCCGCGCTCGACGATGTCGAGGCTGCCTATCGCCATCTCGCCCTCTCCTACGATCGAATTGTCGTCATGGGTGACAGTGCCGGTGGGAACCTAACCGCAGCACTTTGTCGCCGTCTTTTCCGCTTAGGCGAGCCACAACCGGCCGGCCAGGTGCTCATCTACCCTTTCCTCGGCGGTCCGCAGGATCGTGGCTCGTTCATAGAGCGTGCCGACGCGCCGTTGCTGCGCGCATCGGATTGCCAGCACTACCGCCAACTCTATGCCGGCGGCGATGCAGCGGCGCTCCAGCATGATCCGGAGTTCATGCCTTTGAGCGCCGACGATTACCGCGGTCTTGCTACGGCATTTGCGGTCTCTGCCGATCTCGATCCATTGCGCGATGACGCGCGTCTCTATGTCGAGCGACTGCGCGCGGCCGGCGTTGCCGCCGAGTGGCGCAACGAACCGCAGTTGGTGCACGGCTATCTCCGCGCCATTTCCATGAGCCGGCGCGCCAGGGCGAGTTTTGCTGCAATCTGCGAAATGGCGAGAGCGTTTGCCGACCAGTTGTCGCCCATTCGAAGTGGTTCTCCGCAGCTGCAGAAAATCTCATAAAATTGCAGCCTCGCTCGCCAACGATCGTTCTCAGGTCACTCTGCCGCCTGATCGGCCTCCTGTTCCACTGGCGCTCCAGCAACCGAGAGCACGTCGATGAGCCGTCGGCGAACGGCTGCCTGCCGCTGGTTGGCCGTAACTTTCTTTCCGACGAGGTCGGTGACATAGAAGACGTCGACGACTTTTTCTCCGTATGTCGTGATATGCGCGGAATTGATGTCGAGGTTGAGCTCGGAGAGTGAGCTCGTCAGGTCGAATAAAAGTCCTGGTCTGTCCAGTCCGTTGACTTCGATGACGGTGAATTGATTGGATATCGAGTTATCGATGACGACCTGCGGCTCGACGGTGAATGCTTTCAGCCGTCCCCTGGGCTCGCGCTTGTCGGCGAACATCTGGTCTAGATAAGTCTCCCCACGCAGCAACTTCTCGATCGACTTTGCAATTCGCTTGATCCGTCGTCGCTCATCGCGTTCGTCGTCGAATTCGCGCTGCAGAAGAAATGTATCGAGCGCCATGCCGTCCCGTGTCGTATAGATGTGCGCGCTAACAATGTTCGCGCCCGCCGCCGAGCATGCCCCCGCCATCATCGCCAACAGGTTCGGGTGACTGGCCGTATAGACGGTAAGTGCTGTGACGGCGGTAAATGCGTCACTTGCATGGGCTGTTGCGACGGCCTTGTCCTTGTCGTCGGCCTTTTGGACCAGCTTTGCGTGCTGCACCTGAACGTCCGTTTCCGTGCGCAACCAATAGGCCGGGTATTGCCGCTCGATAAATGCCTCGACCGCTTCGCCTGGCCAATCTTCGAGAGCCTCTTTGAACTGCGCCTGCGCGCTCTCGACCCGATCCTTGCGCGACACTGTCGAGTGCCCACCGGCGAGCACCGGCTCGGTTTCATAGTAGAGCGTGCGCAAAAGCTGGCCTTTCCATCCGTTCCACACGCCCGGTCCAACGGCTCGAATGTCGGCGACGGTTAGAATCAAGAGCAGGCGCAATCGCTCGGGGCTCTGCACGATATCTGCGAAATCTCTGATCGTCTTTGGATCGTTGAGGTCCCGGCTCTGGGCGAACGAGCTCATCACCAAATGGTTCTCGATCAACCAGGCAACGGTCTCGGTGCCGGCGCTGTTGAGCCCGAGCCGCGGACAGAGTGCCCGTGCAATCTTCCCACCGACGATGGAATGATTCTTGCCGCGCCCCTTGCCGACATCGTGCAGGAACGTTGCGACATAGAGTGCCCGACGGTTCTGCACGTCGGGCAGGATTTCGGTCGAAAGCGGATGATCACTACCGAGCTCGCCGCGCTCGATATCAGACAGGATGCCGACGGAGCGGATCGAGTGTTCGTCGACCGTGTAGTGGTGGTACATGTTGAATTGCATCATCGACACCACTTTGCCGAAGTCGGGCACGAAGCGGCCAAGCACGCCGGTTTCGTTCATTTTGCGCAGCACACGTTCCGCGCTGGTCTTCGAGGTGAGCAGGTCGAGGAAGGTCTTGTTCGCTGCCGGGTCGCTTCTTAGCTTGTCGTCGATCAGCCGCAACGACTGGCGCACCAGCCGGATGGCATCGGGATGGAACGGAACGCCGTGGGTTTCCGCCAGCCCGAAAAGGCGGACGAGATTGGCCGGGTCCCGCTTGAAGATATCCTCGTTGGCGACATTGATGCGCCCGTTGTCGATGCGGAAGTCAGTCGAGCGCCTCAGCCGCGCCCGCCGTCGCCACGTGAGCGGCGCCAGAAGCGTATTGAACGACGGCAACGACTTGAGCTGCTTCATCTCCAAAACCGCGCAAACGATACGTGTCAGGTCACCAACCTCCTTGGCGACGATAAAATAGTGCTTCATGAAGCGCTCGACGGTTCTGAGGCCGCCATGCTGGCTATAGCCCAAACGCTCGGCCATAGCCGGTTGCAGCTCGAAACTGAGACGCTCCTCGGCGCGTCGCGTGAGAAAATGGAGGTGGCAGCGGATCGTCCAAAGGAAGTCTTCACACTTGCGATAGGCATGAAATTCATGTGCCGTAAAAATCCCCTCCGCAACGGCCTCTTCGTCGGGCTCGGCGTCGTGGAGGTATTTCATCAACCAGTGCAGGGTATGCAAATCGCGCAATCCCCCCTTACCGTCCTTAATGTTGGGCTCAACCACGTAGCGCGACGTGCCCGAGCGCTCGTGGCGCGTATCCCGCTCTGCCAGCTTGGCTTCGATGAATGCGCGCCCACTGTTCTTGACGACGTCTTTTTGGAAGCGTCGCCAAAACTCATCGAACAAAGCGTCTTCCCCGAGAATGAGTCGTGCATCGAGCAGCGCGGTTCGGATCGTCATGTCGGATTTGCCGAGCTTGACACATTGCTCGACGGTTCGGGTTGCGTGCCCGACTTTGAATCCAATGTCCCACAGCAGATAGAGCATATACTCCAGAACGCTCTCGCCCCAGGCGGTTTGCTTGTAGGGCAGGATGAACAGCAGATCGATATCGGAGCCGGGCGCCAGCAAGCCTCGGCCATACCCGCCCGTTGCCGCGATCGCCATGTGTTCGGCTGCTGAGGGGTTCTGCGCTCTATAGACATGAGTGATTGTGAAATCGTAGATGAGCCGAATGAGCTCGTCCTGGAACAGCGCGAGCCCGCTGGCGCACTTTCGCCCGTCACCATTGGCCACGAGCTGTCGTTCAGCCTCATCGCGGGCCTCATTGACCAGCTGCTTGAGGCGCTCGAGGACTTCGCTTCGAATGCGTGTGTCGTTACCGGAATTTGCGCGGTAGAGGCTCGTGAGCTCCTGCCTGAGGGCACGAGCATCGAAGAATGGCGCGACAATGGTATTGACCTTATCCATGGCCATAGACCTAGCCCGCATTTCCCAGCGTGTCACGGCCATCACAAGGGCGAGTTTCTTGACCGCACAGCAATCTCGCAGGCTGTCTTGGCTGCCAGCACGGGCGATCCGACAAGCCTGCGACTACGATGCGCTCTGGTCGTCGCTGGCAATCTCGCGCAACTGATAGAGCGCCTCGAGCGCCTCTCGAGGGCTGAGTGCGTCGGGGTTGAGCTTGGCGAATGCCTCTTGCAACGGACTCGGCCCTGTGGACGGCGGTGCATAACCTTTCGGCCGAGCAGCGGCAAAAAGTGGCAGCTCGTCGACCAGGGTCTCCGCCGTGCGGCGATCCTCACCTTCTTCGAGCAAGCGCAGAACTTCGTTTGCCCGCTCGATCACGGCCTTGGGCAGGCCGGCGAGTTTCGCCACTTGAATGCCGTACGATCGGTCGGCCGCCCCAGGAATGACTTTGTGCAGAAAGACAATCTCGTCGCGCCATTCCTTCACTTCGATCGTGGCATTCGCAACTTGCGAGAGCGAGCCGGCGAGCGCGGTGAGCTCGTGATAGTGCGTGGCAAAGAGCGCACGGCAACGATTGACCTGATGCAGGTGCTCGACCGTTGCCCAGGCGATCGAAAGTCCGTCGAAGGTCGCCGTGCCGCGTCCGATCTCGTCGAGCAGCACCAGCGATCGCTCCGTTGCCTGATTGAGGATGCCGGCGGTCTCGACCATCTCGACCATGAACGTTGAGCGCCCGCGCGCGAGATCGTCCGATGCCCCCACACGACTGAACAACCGATCGACCACCCCGATGTGTGCCGCCCGGGCCGGAACGAAAGAACCCATCTGGGCCAGGATGGCAATTA
>JAUVMS010000097.1 GCA_030600135.1 Hyphomicrobiales bacterium
ATTGCGTGAGCAGGCAGGATCGTTTCTCAATCTTTGCTACTCACCAAAACTCGCCTCGGAGGTGACACTCCAACCCATTCGGCGCTTTGATTTCGACGCCGCCATCCTCTTCGCCGATATCTTGATCGTGCCCGATGCGCTCGGACAGGTTGTCGAATTCGTCGAAGCCGAGGGCCCACGGCTGGAACCGATCACATCAACCTCCGAACTTCGTAAACTCGACTCTGGCCAGACCGCTGCAACCTTCGAAAAAATCTACCAAACCGTAGCGCTGATCCGCCAGGAATTGCCGCCGGACAAGGTGCTTATTGGATTTTGCGGCGCGCCGTGGACTGTCGCGACCTACATGGTCGCGGGCCGCGGAACTCCGGATCAAGCCGCCGCCCGAGCTTGGGCCTACCGTGACCCAACGGGCTTCGCGGAACTCATCGAATTGCTGACGACAACCTCATGCGAATATTTGGCCGGCCAAATCGATGCCGGTGCCCAAGTCGTTCAAATCTTCGACACGTGGGCTGGCAGTCTGCCTGACGATCAGTTTGCTCGCTGGGTCATTGAGCCGACACGGCGAATCGTGCATCACCTGAAGCAGCGGCATCCCAAAGTGCCGATCATTGGATTTCCCCGCGGAGCGGGCCCTCTCACGGTTCGCTACGTCGAAGAAACAGGAGTTGATGGCATCGGATGCGATACGGCCTTGTCCCTACCGTTCATTCGCGAGCAGCTTGCCGGCAAGGCAGTCGTGCAAGGCAATCTTGACCCATTGTTGCTGGCCAGCGGTGGTGAGGCGCTTGCGCGACGGGTGTCGGAAATACTAGCGCAACTCTCTGATATGCCTTTTGTTTTTAATCTCGGCCACGGCATCGTGCCACACACACCGCCGGAAAACGTTGCCCGATTGGTTGCATGTGTCCGCGGCACGGCTGGCGGCTGAATCCATCTCATTGAAGAGGCGACAAGTCAGGCATGGAACTGTGGCTTAAAGCATTTCACATCATGTCTGTGATTGCTTGGATGGCGGGGCTTTTCTACTTGCCGCGACTTTACGTCTACCACGCAGCTGCGCCCGTCGGCAGCGCGCTTTGCGAAACGTTCAAGATCATGGAACGCAAGCTGCTGCGAGTGATCATGAATCCGGCCATGATCACGGCTTGGATTTTCGGCATTTGGGCGGCCATCGTCGGCAACTTCTTCGTTGACGGCTGGCTCCACGCCAAGCTGATTTTTGTCGTTGCTCTTACGGCGTTTCACGGCTTTCTTGCGAAGATTCGAAAAGACTTTGAGGCCGACGCCAACCGTTACTCTGAACGCTTCTACCGTCGCATCAACGAAGTGCCCACTGTATTAATGATCGCGATTGTCGGTCTCGCCGTTTTGAAGCCATTTTAGTCAGCCAAAATTGCAATTCTGTCGGGGCTTTCCCCTTTTTATTGGGCAAACCGTCTGCTATATAGATGTCGTCAGTATTTCCCCGGCCGAAGAAATGCGTTCGGTTTTGGGCCGCCCCGAGCAGACAGGGTGTGGGCCGACGGACGTGGTTGTCGCCAGATAGCGACTTAGGCTCTTCACTACCCCCACTTGGCAATTCATTCATATTTGTGGCGCAGAGCCAGTCCGGAGCATTCCCATGCAGGAGATGAAACTTCAGGAACTCAAGACCAAGAGCCCGACAGAGCTGCTGAGCTTTGCCGAGGAGGTTGACGTCGAAAACGCGAGCACCATGCGCAAGCAGGAGCTGATGTTCGCGATCCTAAAGCAACTTGCCGCCCAGGAGATCGATATAACAGGCACCGGCGTCGTCGAGGTGCTGCAGGACGGCTTCGGTTTTTTGCGCTCGCCTGATGCGAACTACCTGCCGGGTCCCGACGACATATACGTCAGCCCGAGCCAAATTCGTCGCTTTGGCTTGCGAACCGGCGACTCTATCGAGGGTCAGATCCGCAGTCCCAAGGAAGGCGAGCGCTACTTTGCGCTGCTCAAGGTCAACAAGATCAATTTCGATGAGCCGGAAAAGGCCCGCCACAAGGTCCACTTCGACAATCTCACGCCACTCTATCCCGATGAATGGCTTCACATGGAGACAGCCGATCCGACGATGAAGGATCTTAGCGCCCGCGTGATCGACATCGTTGCGCCACTCGGCAAAGGTCAGCGTGGGCTCATTGTCGCGCAGCCCCGCACCGGCAAGACGGTGTTGCTGCAAAACATTGCCCACTCCATCACCACCAACCATCCCGAGTGCTACCTCATCGTACTGCTCATCGACGAGCGACCTGAAGAGGTCACCGACATGCAGCGCTCTGTACAGGGAGAAGTTGTGTCTTCGACCTTCGACGAGCCGCCCACCAGACACGTTCAAGTCTCTGAAATGGTGATCGAGAAAGCAAAGCGGCTGGTCGAGCACAAGCGTGACGTCGTCATTCTTCTTGATTCGATCACCCGGCTCGGCCGGGCCTACAACACCGTGGTACCGTCATCGGGCAAGGTGTTGACCGGCGGCGTTGACTCAAATGCCCTGCAACGGCCAAAGCGCTTTTTCGGCGCGGCACGCAATATCGAGGAAGGCGGCTCGCTCACCATTATTGCCACCGCGCTAATCGACACCGGCTCGCGAATGGACGAGGTGATTTTCGAGGAGTTTAAAGGCACGGGCAACTCTGAGATCATGCTCGATCGCAAAGTGTCCGATAAGCGCATTTTCCCATCGATCGATATCGCCCGCTCGGGTACGCGCAAGGAAGATCTGCTGGTTGATCCGGTTCAGCTTAAGAAGATGTTCGTCCTGCGCCGCATTCTCAATCCGATGGGTCCCAGCGAAGCAATTGAATTTCTCCTCGACAAGCTACGGCAAACAAAGAACAACGGCGAATTCTTCGATTCTATGAATACGTAATACGCGCACAGATATTCAACTCTTTACCGTACGCTTCCGACTTTCCTCGATGAGCTGGCGAAGGTCTGCCGGCGTGGTGACCGCAAGTGAGCATTGTGGGCCTGAGCACACGTACGCAGCTGCTTTCCCATCGACGTCCGATTTTCCACTCAGTGGCGAAGCTTGCGGAACGTGAGTTGTATCGGCGACCAACTGCTGCAGCGCGCCTGGCGCCGAGACGTCATTGAGCGCCTTTTGTAAACCGACCGCGCCTTCGCTGTCGTTGCCGCTCACGATGACAATGTGCTGCGGCGCGAATTGATCAATGGCCGCAGCGAGCAGACCCGCATGGGCCACCAGATTGTGGGCAAAGTCCGCCCGAAAAGCATTAACGGTTTCCTCGGCACGCGTCAGGAATTTTATTTCGCCAGTCAGCAGGTGCAGGTGAACCAGATTTGTGACCATTATGGCGTTGGCGTTCGGCGTGGCATCGTCACTTGCGGTGCGCGTCCGGACGATGAGCCCGGGCGTGTCATCGGCGGTAAAGGCATAGCCACCATGCTCGGCGATCCAGTAGTGGCGATCGAGTACGCCAAGCCATTCCAAGGCCTGCTCGAGGTAGCTGTTTTCATCAATCGCCGCGGCGTCGCCTGCCTCGTGCAAGCGAATGGCGGCCCAGATCATGTTGGCGTAGTCCGATGCTGTCGCCGGTGCATTGACCCGCCCATTGCGGAACGAATGCATGAGACGACCGTCGACCGTCAAGCGATCACAGATGAAACCAAAGGCCTGGCGCGCGAGCGCGATCCAATCCGCTCGCCCAAAGATCTGGCCGGCCCGTGCTAGCGCCGCAATCATCAAGCCGTTCCAATCGGCCAGCACCTTGTCGTCCCATCCAGGCCGGATGCGATTTTCGCGAGCACGCCAGAGCTTGTCTCGCATTTCTGCCAACCGTTCTCGTTCGCCCGGTTCGTTTGGCGCTGTGGCGCGCAGCTGATTGAGAACCGTCTTGCCCTCCCAATTGCCGTCGGGCGTCACGTCATAGGCCGCTGCAAACGGCGCAAAATCCGACTTGCCGAGAACTCGCTCGATTTCGTCTGCGGTCCAGACATAATATTTGCCCTCCTCCCCTTCGGAATCAGCGTCGAGCGAAGCAGAAAATGCACCCTCGCCGCTCTCGGTCATCATTTCCCGTTGCAGCCATTCAACGGTCTCCGCCACCCGCTGGGCGAACAGCGGGTCTTGGGTCTCGCGCCAAACCTCGGTCATCAACTCCATCAGCAAAGCATTGTCGTAAAGCATTTTTTCGAAGTGTGGCACGAGCCAGCGTTCATCGACCGAGTAGCGCGCAAAGCCCCCGCCGAGGTGGTCGTATATCCCGCCACGGCAAATGCCGTCCAAGGTTCGCACGACCGCATCGCGCGCTTGGTCTTGATCGAAACGGATGCCTGCTCGCCACAGAAACCAGAAGAACCCGAATTGCGGAAACTTGGGCGCCCCCTGTACGCCGCCGTAGTTCTTGTCCACGATGCCGGCGAGGCGTGGCACGAGATCCACCAAGATGTCTTCATTGAGCGGCGGGGCATCGTCTGCCGACCGCTGTTCTCTCAGAGATTCTACAATGGCTGTCGTGTTGGTTTTGACCTTGTCGCGCTCGTTCTGATAAATCCTCGAAATCTCCCGCAGCACGTGCTTGAACTCGGGTCGCCCGAAACGCGCGTCCTTTGGAAAGTAAGTGCCACCCCAAAAGGGCTCACCGTCTGCCGTCAGGAACATCGTGAGCGGCCAACCGCCCTGTTCGCCGAGGCTATGCAGCGCCGCCATATAAATGGCATCGACATCGGGCCGCTCCTCGCGATCAACCTTGATGTTCACGTAGAGCTCGTTCATGACCTCGGCGGTCGCGGCGTCCTCAAAGCTTTCGTGCGCCATGACGTGACACCAGTGGCAAGCGGCGTACCCGACCGAAAGCAGAATTGGCTTGTCGAGGCGTTTGGCCTCATTGAGAGCCTCTTCGCCCCAAGGCCACCAGTGGACGGGGTTGGCCTGGTGCTGCAACAGATAGGGGCTTGTTTCTTTGCATAGACGGTTGTGGGACATTTTTGGATCTTTCGAAGAACTCGTCTGGGCGACCGAAACGGCAACCGCCAGTAATATGGACTACGACACTTAGTAGGAAAGCGATGAGCGAACACGCGCGCAATGATTATTCGACGATCTTTGCATTATCCAGCGCACCCGGCAGGGCTGGCGTGGCGGTCGTTCGTATCTCGGGTTCGCGAGCGCTGTCGACCTTGAAAGCGCTGGCGGGCTGCGTTCCACCAACGCGAATGGCCACTCTCAAAGCTTTGCGTGATCCAAGCACCGGCGAATTATTGGATGAGGCACTTGTGTTGTGCTTTCCGCGGCCGGACAGTTTTACTGGCGAAGATGTCGTCGAGTTGCATACCCATGGCGGGCGGGCGGTCGTCGATGGCGTACTGTCGGCGCTTGCCGGGCAAGATGGCCTGAGGATGGCCGAGGCTGGCGAGTTTGCCCGCCGCGCCTTCGAGAACGGCAAGCTGGACCTGACACGAGTCGAGGGCCTGGCTGATCTGATCGATGCCGAAACCGAGGCCCAGAGGCGCCAGGCCGTCGAGCAAATGGGTGGCGCGCTTGAGCGGCTCTATGGCGGCTGGCGTGAACGATTGATCGGGGCCCAGGCCCTGATGGAGGCCGGTCTTGATTTCTCCGACGAAGCCGACGTGCTGGATCGCGTTATCGACGAAGCCGTGACCGCCGTTCGCGCTCTGTCTAGCGAAATTTCTGACCACTTGGATGATGGCCGCCGTGGCGAAATCCTCCGTTCTGGCTATCGCGTGGTTTTGGCCGGACCGACCAACGCCGGCAAGTCTAGCCTCTTGAATGCACTTGCCGGGCGCGACGCGGCAATCGTCTCAGCCGAGGCCGGCACGACGCGCGACGTTATCGAGGTTCATCTCAATCTGGCCGGCTACCCGGTGATCGTCAGCGACACGGCCGGCGTGCGCGAGACCACCGGCGAAATCGAGAGCGAAGGCATTCGTCGCACCGTCGATCGCATGCGCAATGCCGACCTCGTGGTTTGGCTCAGCGATGCGACCGCAGCCAACGAGCCCGAGGTCGACGAAATCAACGTTATTGCCGATCAGCGGCTCGCCGTGCACAACAAGATTGATTTGCTGTCGCCAGAGATGCGGGTTGTTAGCGTTGGTGATGCGCTGCCGATCTCGGCCCTCACCGGAGAGGGCGTCAGGGAACTCGTCGACCACATTGCCGCTCATGCCAAGTCTCGCCTCGAGCACGGATCCGGCCCAACGCCGACGAACGCTCGCCAGCGCCAGCATCTCGAAAATTGCCGCGTCGCCCTCGAAAGGTTTCTCGCGGCAAATGACACGTCGCCCGAACTGCGGGCCGAGGACCTTCGCCAAGCTGCCGACGCCCTCGGACGGATCACCGGACACATTGATGTCGAAAACATCCTTGACAAAATTTTCGCTGGCTTCTGCATCGGTAAGTGACTCAACGGATTCGATGTTTCACGTGAAACACAGCCATCGGGCCCTCTGGAGGTCTGATTCCGGTGATTCTTGTCCACAGGAAGCTGGATTCCTGAGATTCCTGGACTCCAGGACCCTGGATTCCGAGGATTCCTGGAATCTTTGTTCGGGATTCCGAGCCCTGGAGGATGATTGATTTGGATTCCTGGAGGCATTTTGACGTGGGAATCGGCTTCGGATAGGGTCTGGTCGTCGGCTTCGGCCGTCGCTTCCAATCGGATGTGAGGGTGCAGAGACGCCATGGCGAGCGCGTGTGAATTTGATGTGATCGTTGTCGGCGGTGGTCATGCCGGAACCGAGGCCGCCGCCGCCGCCGCACGCATGGGTGCGCGCACTGCGCTGGTGACCCATCGATTCGCCACCGTAGGTGAGATGTCGTGCAACCCGGCAATCGGTGGATTGGGCAAAGGCCACCTGGTGCGCGAGATCGATGCTCTCGACGGATTGATGGGGCGGGTCGCCGACGCCGCTGGCATTCAGTTCCGTCTGCTCAATCGCTCGAAGGGTCCGGCCGTCCAAGGACCGAGGGCTCAGGCCGATCGCAAGCTCTATCGCCAAGCCATGCAATTGGCGATCCGCGCCACCCCAAATCTCGAAGTCGTCGAGGCCGAGGTTGCCGACGTCATCATTACGAGCGGCGAGGTCTCGGGCATAATTACCAGCGATGGTACTCGGCGCACGGCCGGCGCCGTCGTCATCACCACGGGTACGTTCCTAAATGGCCTCATCCATATCGGCGACCAGCAGATCCCCGCCGGCCGGGTGAACGAGGCGCCGGCCAGGGCCCTTGCCGATCGCCTCTATGCGCTGGGCTTCGCCATGGGTCGCCTCAAGACAGGCACGCCACCACGTTTGGATGGGCGCACCATTGATTGGTCGGGCCTGGACGTGCAGGAGCCCGATGCCGATCCCGTGCCGTTCTCATTCTTGACGTCGAAGATCACGACCCCGCAGATCGCCTGCCACATAACCCATACCAACCAGGCGACCCACGACATCATTGAAGCCAATCTTGCCCGCTCGGCCATGTACTCCGGTCGTATCGAGGGAACCGGCCCGCGCTATTGTCCCTCGATCGAGGACAAGGTCGTGCGCTTCGCCGAGCGCCAGGCGCATCAGATCTTTCTCGAACCCGAAGGCTTGGATGACGACACGGTCTATCCCAACGGCATCTCTACGTCGTTACCCGAGGACGTCCAGCACGCCTTCCTGAAAACCATCCCGGGCTTGCAGAACGCCGCGGTACTCAGGGCCGGCTATGCCATCGAGTATGACTATGTCGATCCGCGAGAGCTGAGCCCGGCGCTTGAGACCAAGAAACTGCCGAGATTGTTTCTCGCAGGACAAATCAACGGGACGACGGGTTATGAGGAGGCGGGCGCGCAGGGACTGATCGCCGGCATCAATGCAGCGTTGCGGGCATCGGGCGGCTCGGATGACTTCGCCGTCTCCCGTGCCGATGGCTATCTTGGTGTCATGGTCGATGATCTGGTGACCAGAGGCGTCTCCGAACCCTACCGCATGTTCACCTCACGGGCCGAATACCGGCTGAGACTTCGCGCCGACAATGCCGATCAGCGCTTAACGCCGCTTGGTGCCGCGGTTGGTTGTGTCGGTTCCGAACGAGCCCGAGTCTATGGCCAAAAGGCTGCCAAGCTCGCAGCAGGCAGAAAACTCCTTCAGACCTTGAGCCTCACACCGACCGAGGCCGCCCGCCACGGCCTCAAGGTCAATCAGGATGGCCGCCGCCGCCGCGCCTTCGATTTGCTGTCGTTTCCGGACATCGACATGTCCGCACTGGAGCGCGTTTGGCCCGAAATCACCAAGCTCGATCCGGCGGTGTCCTCCCAACTCACGGTCGATGCACAATATGCCGTCTATCTCGAGCGTCAAAAGGCCGATGTCGACGCCTTCCGCCGCGACGAGAACGTGCGCATACCGCGCCAGTTCGACTATGGCGCATTGTCAGGTCTCTCCAATGAGGTTCGCGAAAAGCTGGAGCGTCACCGTCCGGCCACATTGGCCCAGGCCTCGCGCATCGACGGCGTCACCCCCGCCGCATTGCTCCTCGTGCTGGCGCATCTCAAAAAGGGCCCGCTGAAGGAAAGCGCCTAGTGTCGAGCCCCAACGATGGCCCACCCATTGCGTCCATCCGAACCGCCCAAGACTTCGCCCAAACATTTGATGTTTCACGTGAAACACTTGAATGTCTTGAGGTTTTTGAGGATCTGCTCCGGCAATGGCAGGGCATAAAGAACCTTGTCGCCTCCAGTTCGCTAGACGAAATTTGGCTCCGTCACTTCGCCGACAGCGCACAACTTGTCGCGCTCAAGCCAAATGCGCAAAAATGGTTGGATCTCGGCACTGGCGCCGGGTTTCCGGGGATGGTTCTTGCTATACTGCTAAGGAATGATTCGGCGGCACGCGTGACTGTCGTCGAAAGCAATGGCCGCAAGTGTGCGTTTCTGCGCGACGTCGCCCGCCAGACGGGTGTCGCTGTGGACATTGTGAGCGACCGAATTGAAAGCGTCGCCGAACACCGTAGTTTGGCAGGTGTTGAGGTTGTTACGGCGCGTGCGCTTGCTCCGCTTGGCAAGTTGCTCGGATATGCTGCACCGTTCTTTTCAGCCAGCACCTCGGGCCTTTTTTTAAAGGGCCGCGATGCGCTGAAGGAGATTGAGGCAGCCCGCAA
>JAUVMS010000106.1 GCA_030600135.1 Hyphomicrobiales bacterium
ATTCCAGATAGCGCTCGGCCTGCTCGGAACTGTTTTGATCGCTTTCATAGCTCGCGAACTCGCCACGCGATGGCCAGCTGTAAAGGAATGGCACACCGTCAAAATCGAGATCATAAGTGATCTGGGCCGTGCGGTAGAGCGCGGCATCGAAGGCCACGTTGTAGCCATGGACGAAGACCAGCGCATGGCCTTCATAGCGTTTCGATTTGGCTAACTGCGTGTTGACCGAGGCAAAGAACTCGTCCTCGCTCATGAGGCCAATCTTGCGGATCGTGAAGTGCTTCTTTGGATCCTCCTTTTCACGGTAGATCGTGATGCCGATCACGGTGATCTGCCACGGGCGTTCAACCACGCCTGGATCGTGGGCCTCCCTTGGAATGGTCACATCAGCGCGCCCGAGCGAAAGCTTGCGGCCACGATCAGCGCCAAAGGCGACGCGCATTACGCCGTTCTGCTCGCTGTCGTTGCGTTGCCGATCGGTGCCAAAATAGACGCCAACCGTGTCAAAAGGTTCATCCTTGGGCGCGGCGGTTGCCGCCGGCGCCTCGGCGACGGCCTCCGGCTGCGGGGCCGCCATTTCCGCCATCGGCTCGTCCGCTGCCGGCTGGGCCTCATCGGTTGATAAGCCACCAATCTTGGGGTCTTGCCCGGCCGAACGCGTCCCTAGTGGCTTGGCGGAGCGCTCACCAAGTTTTGCCTTGGGCGCGGACCTCTTTGCGAGGGGCTCCGTTCTAGCCCGCGTACCGGTTTCGATGCCTCGACTTGCTGATCGCGTGCGCGCAGTGTCGCCGTCGGCCGGTTCACCGCCGACTTCCGCCATTGGCGCTTCCATCCTGGCAATGTTGTCGCTAAGCAACTGCGAGAAGACGTAAATCGGAGCAACCACCGCAGCGATCGCAACCAGCCAGCCAACGACTTTGAAGAACAGGCCGATACTCTTGGCGTACCGCAACAGCACAAAGACCAGGATCAGCCAGAGAACCAAGGCACCGAGCGGCAGGACGATTGGCAATGTTTCGGTGAACTCCATGATGATCTCCTTCAACACGACCGACCAACCGCGAATTGGGTTAACTTACGACCGGGGATAGCAGCCTGCAACGATCTCCACCAGGTCCGGACCCTAGGCAAACCGGGTGACCAAAGAACGACATACACAATCCACCTTTTCCCCATCTTGCGCTTCACGCGCCCCACCTCCATTCTTGCTCCAAGACAACCAAACCCGAGACTGATCGAACATCGATGCTGACGACTGCGCCGCATAGAAACGAATTGACGTTGGAGGACTACTTCGCCGGCGTCTTGGCACGGGAGCGAGCCGTCCTCGCACGCGCCATCACCTTGGTCGAAAGCTCGAAGTTGGAACATCGACGATTAGCACAGCGCCTGCTTCAGGAACTGCTGGCCTACACAGGCGGTGCACACCGTATCGGCATCACGGGCGTACCGGGCGTGGGCAAGTCGACGGCGATCGACCAGCTTGGCACCAACCTCACCGGCCAGGGCTATCGTGTTGCTGTACTGGCTGTCGACCCGACCTCGACGCGCTCCGGTGGCTCCATTCTTGGCGACAAGACCCGCATGGCCCGTCTCGCCACGGATCGCCAGGCCTTCATTCGTCCATCACCGACGGCGGGCACGCTCGGCGGCGTCACCAAGAAAACCCGTGAAACCATGGCGATTTGCGAGGCCGCCGGCTTCGATATCATCATCGTTGAAACAGTCGGCGTCGGACAATCGGAAACGGCAGTCGCCGAGATGGTAGACTTTTTCCTGGTCCTAACCCTGCCTGGCGCGGGCGATGAGCTTCAAGGCATCAAGAAGGGCGTCCTCGAAATCGCCGATATGATCGCGGTCAACAAGGCTGACGGCGACAACGTCGCGCGCGCCAACCGCGCCGCCGCCGAGTATCGCGGCGCCCTCAATATCCTGACGCCACAAAGCCCCAACTGGTCGCCACCGGTGCTCACCGTCTCGGGGCTCGAAAACAAAGGCTTGGATGAGCTCTGGGAACGGATCAAAGAACATCGCAAGGCACTCACTGCGTCCGGCGAGTTTCATGAGCGCCGCCAATCCCAGGCCGTCAAATGGATGTACGAGATGTTGGAGGATCGCGTGCTCGCAACTCTCATGGCGAACCCCAAGGTGGACGAGCGTCTTCCCGTGCTCGAAGCACAGGTTCGCGACGGTGAATTGACCCCCACCAACGCGGTCGAGCAAATTGCCGAGATCATGGCTCTCGGCAAAGCTCTTCCATAGCGCGGCCGAAATTCATGCCAAGCCACCGCACAATCTTGCTGACGGGCTTCGGTCCCTTTCCCGGCGTCGAGCACAATGCCTCGGCCATGATCGTCAAAAGGATCGAGCAGGTGGCGGCAAGACGCCTTGCGAACCACACGATCGTTACGCACGTCCTTCCCACGCAATGGCAGGGCTTGGCGGAAAGACTGAGTGACCTCGTCCATACCACCAGGCCTTTCATGGCGTTGCATTTCGGTGTTTCATGCCGCGCCCGAGGCTTCGAGATCGAGGCCGTCGCGCGTAACATGGCGATACCGCATCCCGATGCTCATGGTTGTTGGCCAAGGTCGCGGCATCTCGCGCCGTCTTCACCACTTTCCTTAACCACAAAGCTACCGGCCCGAGAAGCTGTCGATGCCTTGAGGCGCTTGGGCCTGAATGCGCGCCTGTCGCGCGACGCCGGGGGATATCTCTGCAATGCCGCATACTACCATTCTCTTCTGCAAAGCCGCGGACACCGGGGGCATGACGCCCTCTTCGTCCATATTCCGACCAACCTGCGGCTATCTTCATGCAGCCATCGCGCGCCGAGACTTCCCACAAGCGGCATGAGTGAGGTTCAGGCCATCCATGGCTCATTGCGCCTCATCGAGGTGCTCCTTCACGCCGAACGCCATCCGTAGGTGCGGCATGGTCCGTCTCTTGCTTCGGTCACATGGACGCAAGCAAGGAACGGGACAATGCACCTCGACCGACGGCTCTTCATGGGTGGCGGCGTTGCGCTCGGCGCTGCGTCCGTCGCAGGCAGCGTGTCAGCCGAAGCAAAACGCCGATCGGATGGCATTTGGCTGAGCGCACACGAATTCGGCATCAAAGCGGGTCTTGAGGCAGACCAATCCAACTCGCTCCAACGCGCCATCGATACGGCGGCAAAGCGGGATGTGCCGCTCCACATACCAGCTGGCCGATATCGCGCTGCAAATCTACAGCTACGATCGGGAGCCATCCTGCTGGGTATTCCAGGCGCCACGACCATCGAGTTCAGCGGCAGGGGCACCGTGCTGCGGGCGCAAAGCGCCGAGGGCCTCCACATCGAGGGCATCATTTTCGACGGCGCGCATCGTTTGCTCGACGTAAACCGCGGCATGGACGCACTCATAACATTCACAGATTGCTCGCGGGTGCGCCTCGACAACATCGTTTGTCGCAACAGCTTGCTCAACGGCGCATCACTGAGGGGCGTGTCGGGCTCGATTTGGCGCTCGACATTTGAGCACTGCGGCAACACGGGCCTTTTCGTGTTGGATGCCAACGGTGTTGACATCATCCATAGCCACATCGCCCACTGCGGCAACAACGGTGTTCAGGTCTGGCGCTCGTCGCCCGGCGAAGACGGCACCATCGTCACCAACAACCGCATCGAAAACATCAAGGCCAAGAGCGGCGGCAGCGGCCAAAACGGCAATGGTATCAACATGTTCCGCGCGGACGCGGTCCTGGTTTCGGCAAATCGGATCACCGATTGCGCGTTCTCCGCTATCCGCGCCAACGCAAGTTCGAACTGCCAGATGATTGCGAACAGCTGCACCCGCCTCGGCGAAGTGGCGCTTTATGCCGAGTTCGGCTTTCAAGGCGCCCTCATTGCCCAAAACGTCGTCGATACGGCTGCCACCGGGATCGTCGTGACAAACTTCAACGAGGGCGGGCGGCTCGCCGTCGTCGAGGGCAACCTTGTACGAAACCTATTTCGCCGCGAGCTGAGCGAGGATAAGCGCGGCAACGGCATCGCCGTCGAGGCCGATACCGCCGTTACCGGCAATGTCATCGAAAATGCGCCGTCCGCTGGAATTGCCATTGGCTGGGGCAAATACATGCGCAATGTGACGGTCACGGGCAACATTGTTCGCCAGGCCAACATCGGCATCGCGGTCTCGGCCGACAGGTCCGCTGGTCACGTTTTGCTCGCCAACAACGTCATCGACCTGGCCCCCGCCGGCGCCATCCGCACCATGGACCTCGACCGCCCGATCGGGCCGGATCTCGCCCGCAGCAACGCGCGACCCGCCGGCAACATTACCCTGCAAGGAAACATTGCGGTCTAACCGGTCACAGCAATTTGGTCGTTGCACGTCGAGGGTCAATCAGGCCGATTGCAAAGCCTGGCGTAGCGTGTCAGAGGCATGCAGTTGCCCGACCACTAGGCCTCGCCAATTCCTGAGAACGCGGTCGGCCCGATCGGCAATTAGGTGCATCGCTTCAGGAACATAGGCCAGGAGCACGGCCGCCATCGCTACCTCGCAAGCCCGCTTGGCACCGTCGTCGATTTTGAGCGCAATGCCAAGCCCCTGATCCGGCAGGCCGCCACAATACACGCCCTCCGCACCCACCTTGACGAATGCACGGTCACCGAGCGCGCGCATGACATCGCTACAGAACTGCCCCTTACCCGCCACATATTCCGGCTCGGCAAGGCATGCGGCAAGCAGCCGTGCACATGCTGCACGGCGCTCGTCGTCAAGCTCATCGCCCGATACGAAACGAGCAAATCCGGTCGCCAGGTCCTTGATCGCCAATCCCCAAGTCGGCACCGAGCAGCCGTCGATGCCACAAGGCGCATCGGCCAAGTCCACTCCACACAACGTCCCAACGACTCCGCGAATTCGCTTCTGAACCGGATGATCGTCCTCATGATAATTTTCTATCGGCTCGCCAAGGTGCTTCGCTGTCGCCAGCATGCCTGCATGTTTGCCAGAGCAATTGTTGTGGAGCGCCGAAACCTCGCTGCCCGACGTCACAAGTGCACGCGCAGCCGCAGGTGACATCGGCTCGTGTGCGCCGCAGGCAAGCGCACCAGGTTCGAGGCCGGCCCGCTCCAACATAGCGCGAGCGGTCTTTACATGACGCCGCTCTCCATTGTGCGAAGCGCAGGCAAGTGCGAGTTCCTTGGCTCCATAGCCGTAGGCATCAGCCGCCCCGCTCTCAACGAGCGGAATGGCCTGAATTGCCTTGATAGCCGAGCGTGGAAAGATCACCGCCCCCACGTCGCCGATCGAAGCGACAATTTCGCCGTCGGCCTTGGCCACGGCGAGGGCGCCTCTATGGCCACTCTCGACGATCCCGCCACGGATCAATTCGACAAGCAAAGGGTTGGCCACCGTGCGCCTCCTACGTCGACGCTCTTATACACCCGAATTTCTAGGGAGCCGATGGCTGGCCCGCCAGGGCTCGAACCTGGATTGGCTGGACCAAAACCAGCTGTCCTACCAATTAGACGACAGGCCAATGAATCGACGCGCCGGAACATACTAGAGAGACTTCGAACAGACAACAGGCAGGGTGCCCACGATCGTCGATATTGTTCACAAAGCAATATGAGCGTGGCGCACTGCCATGTGGTCATGCCGGTGCGGCGCTGCAAGTGTCGCGGCAACCGAGCTGCTTGCCGCGACCCATTGACGTCGCTATATGATGAAGTCCGCCCGATCCAGCGCCAGCGCAGTGTTGGTGCCCGGTTCGCAGGCATGATAGGCGGAGTGTGGCGCAGTCTGGTAGCGCACCTCGTTCGGGACGAGGGGGTCGTAGGTTCGAATCCTACCACTCCGACCAATCAAGCCGGTGTCCGACCCGGACCTCGATCCGAGGGCAAAGGACTCTCCACTTAGTATCAATTCAAGCCCACAAACGGATTACGCCAGCGCGCGCCGGGCCTAGCCGCGGCCGCTCAGCGCCTTGATGAGCTCCGGCGTAATCTCGCGTCGGAACGATTGCTTCGCCAATTTTAGATCCCACGCCGCATAGGCCCTGCCGATCATCTTGCGGACCTCAGGATCCACCAGCATACGTTCGTAGGCAGCAGCGTCATCCATCTCAAAAATTGCAATGAGGTCGGCACGCAATGCCCCGGCGCCTGAATAAAAACGGATCGAACGAATGCCTTGAACGCGTTCGATGGCCGGTGACAGTTCTTCCATGATGAAATGCCAATACTCGACGACCTCGCCATCGCTCATGTCGTCTTTGAATGTGAATGTGCGTGTGTAGAGCGTTGTCATTGCTTTTCTCCCTTTCTCTAAGATTACTGTTGTCTGCTTGGTATTGGCCGCCGGAGTGCTTGGAGTGCTCCTGTAACGTGCCAGTGCCCGACACTGATCTTGAGAGGGGAAAAGTATTGCATGTGATCTGGTGAACATCCGAGCAAATAATAATGCAGCATACCCGTGCATTCGCAGGAGAATTTTCAGCAAGAGAAATCGTCAATGGACCGCGGCCAGGCGATATGGTGGCTCGCAGCTCAGTCTTGCTTGAACAAGTAGATGTCATCGCTACATTTGGAGCGCGACTGGCGGCATCCCTACCTCGGTCGACCCACTGAACAAGAGCGCGCTATGCCCTCAAGGAATTTCGGGCCATAGTCGGCACCCGGATGGATCAGGTCGCGCCGGATGCGCGAGGAGGCAGAGTTCATGTCCGCCGCACTATACTGTCCAGCGAAGTTCAGTAACGTTCCGAGTAGTCCTGTAAGACCCTGTCTTGTTGTAGAAAATCGCCCCATCGTCCCTACTCGATCGTCCACTAAGGTCCAGCAAAGACCCGTTACATCGCGACAGAAATGTGGTATGAAATGTGGTATTTGCCGCATAGGATTTCTGCATGCCTAAGGGTTCCCCTCATCCAGTCAACGCACTGACAGCGGTGGGTGTCCGTAATCTCAAGGCGCCCGGTCGGTATTGTGATGGCAACGGGCTGTATCTGGTTGTTGATCCTTCGGGCGCCAAGCGTTGGATCCTACGAACTATCGTCCAGGGACGGCGGACAGATATTGGGCTCGGCTCGGCGCGGCTAGTCTCGTTGGCTGAGGCACGGGAGCAGGCGGTTGCGTTACGCAAGCATGCCCGCAGCGGTGGAGACCCAGTTGCGGAGCGCCGCAAAGCGCGTCGGATCACTCCGACATTCGCCGAGGCTGCAACCGCCGTGCATTCAGAACGTGCACCAACTTTTCGTAATTCCAAGCATGCGGCTCAGTGGCTACAGACACTAAAAACCTATGTCTTCCCTGTTATCGGCGACAGATCTCTCGATCGGATTGAGAGCGCGGACGTCTTGAAAGCCCTTTCGCCGATCTGGCTTGCGAAGCCCGAGACGGCAAGACGCGTGAAACAGCGGGTCGAGACCGTGTTCGATTGGGCCAAAGCCCATGGCTTTGTCTCGGGCGACAACCCTGCCGCTAATCTGAGCGAGATCCTGCCGCGTCAAGCGGACACGAAGCGGCACTTTGCTGCCATGCCCTATCAGCATGTGCCTGGGTTTGTTGCTGGCCTTGCCGGCGCAAACATTTCTGAGGCGACGAGACTCGGCCTTGAACTGCTGATTCTCACAGCGCTGCGCACCAATGAGATTCGCTTGGGGCAGTGGACGGAGGTCGACTGGTTGGCTGAAACCTGGACGATTCCGCCAGAACGCCAGCTCAAGAAAAAGAAGCCAACGCCACACACTGTGCCTTTGTCTCCGCGCTGCATCGAGGTCTTGCGGCAACTCGAAACGCTTGCTGGCGGCTCAATCTTTATGTTTCCAGGCAAGCGCCGCGACAGGCCAATCAGCGATATGACCTTTCTGATCGCTCTGAGGCGTATGGGACTGGACATCACAGCACACGGCTTCCGCTCCAGCTTCAGGGACTGGGCGTCGGAGGAGAGCAACCATCGCAACGAGGTTATTGAGAAATCCTTGGCCCACGAGATTTCCAACAAGGTCGAGGCGGCATACCGGCGCGGAGATCTGCTCACGAAAAGGCGTGCGCTCATGTGTGATTGGGCCGATTATATTCGTGGATGTCCGACACTGGAGCCTATCGGTTCGAAGCCAGCCATGTCGTGACGCGTGCCTCGGGAGAACGGCTGGGGTCATAGGCGGGAGGATCACGGCAGTAAGCTCCTTCCGGCGAACGTTAAGCCTGGACGCAGAGGCGGCGGCCCGGACTACGCCCTCGGCGCATCGAGGCGCATAATGGACGAACTCGGATTTGGTCCATCAAAGAATGGGCGACGCAAGAAAGTCAGGACCGGATACCGCTCGCTGGCCGATTGATTGGGACGTCGGGCGAAGAAAGCTGAGCGCTCGCGCCTGATGTTGGTCTCGAACTCAGCGAACACACCCAGCATGTCGAAAAACACCTTCCCCAAGGTGCGTTCGGATGAAGAGAAGTCGGGCCTGCAATGGTTCGGGTTCCCAAATGCAACCGGTACAGCCAGTGGCTCCCCGAGACGCCAAGCAGCACCGAGTGACACAATGAGGCACAGAAGCGAGTTTCTCAGTTCAGGAGCACCATCTGAGTTTCTCGCGCTTGGATGTGCATCATACACTTGCACAATGGCTCCCTCAGGTATCGTAAATATCTACCCGAACTCGCTTAAAAACGCGTACAGAGCTCATGGAGCCAAGCGCCAAAGACTAAGCAGTTACAATTGAGTAATCTATTCTGTTATGCTGCACATATAAAG